>NZ_WSPP01000249.1:0-7009 GCF_009767705.1 Myroides sp. LoEW2-1
TATTGAATGAGTTCGATAAAAAGTGTGAATAAAATGATAAATTATTGACTTAATAGTATTCAAAGTCATTGAAACTCAAAGTTTATAAGTACTTTGCGTGTTTTAGTTGTATTTAAAAATAGCATTAACAATGCCTTTTATTATTGACTAAAGCTGTTTTTAGGTCTATTAAAATTAGAAGAATAGTTCTAAAAGTTGTATTTTTGCCCCGTTTTATTCTTAACAACACAACAAATTAAAATCTAAATGAAACAAACAAAGTATATTTTTGTTACTGGAGGAGTTACATCTTCACTAGGTAAAGGAATTATTGCAGCGTCCCTTGCTAAACTATTACAAGCGAGAGGGTATTCGGCTACTATTCAAAAGTTTGACCCATATATTAATGTTGATCCAGGAACACTTAATCCTTATGAACATGGGGAGTGCTTTGTTACAGATGATGGAGCTGAGACAGATTTAGATTTAGGGCATTATGAAAGATTCTTAAATGTACCTACATCACAGGCTAATAATGTTACAACAGGGCGTGTATATCTTTCTGTAATAGAGAAGGAGAGAAGAGGTGAGTTTTTAGGTAAGACTGTACAAGTAGTCCCTCATATTACAAATGAGATTAAAGAACGCATGCAGCTTTTAGGCAAATCAGGAGATTACGATATCGTAATTACTGAGATTGGTGGTACAGTAGGAGATATTGAATCGCTACCTTATATAGAGTCTGTACGTCAGTTATTATGGGAATTAGGAGACAATAATGCAATTGTTGTTCACTTGACATTAGTGCCTTATTTGGCTGCAGCTGGTGAACTTAAAACGAAACCAACTCAACACTCAGTAAAAACACTGATGGAAAGTGGTATTAAAGCAGATATTCTTGTTTGTCGTACTGAGCACAACTTAACTACAGAAATACGTCAAAAATTAGCACAATTTTGCAACGTAAAACCTGAAGCAGTTATCCAGTCTATTGATGCAGACACCATTTATGAAGTGCCAAACTTAATGCTTCAAGAAGGTTTAGATAAAGTAGCACTTAAGAAATTAGATCTACCTGAGAAGACTACACCTGATTTAATTAAGTGGAATGAGTTTTTACATAGATTAAAAAACCCAAAACACGTAGTAAATATTGGTTTAGTTGGTAAGTATGTTGAACTACAAGATTCATATAAGTCAATCTTAGAAGCTTTAGTACACGGTGGAGCAGAGAACCAAAGTAAAGTGAATATTATTTCTATTCAATCTGATAATATCAATGCTAATAATGTAAGTGAAAAGTTGAATAACTTAGATGCTGTATTAGTAGCACCTGGTTTTGGTTCAAGAGGAATTGAAGGAAAGATAGAGACAGTAAAATTTGTTAGAGAAAATAAAATACCTTTCTTGGGAATTTGTTTGGGAATGCAGATGGCTGTCATAGAATATGCTCGCAATGTATTAGGATTTGCTGGAGCAAATACTACAGAAGTGAATGAAAGTACTCAGTATCCAGTGATTACTTTTATGGAAGAACAAAAAAATATTACAGATAAAGGAGGTACAATGCGTCTTGGAGGATGGGATTGTAAATTAAAAGAAGATTCTAAAGTATTTAATATCTATGGTGAGAGTTTAATTAACGAACGTCACCGTCATAGATATGAATTTAATAACCAATACTTAGAAGAATTCGAAAAAGGTGGTATGACAGCAGCTGGATGGAATCCTGAAACAGGATTAGTAGAAGTTGTTGAGATAGAAAATCACCCGTTTTTTATTGGTGTACAATTTCACCCAGAATACAAAAGTACTGTGGCAAAACCACATCCTTTATTCGTTAGTTTTGTGAAAGCAGCAATTGAGAACAAGAAATAATATTCTACTCTTAATTCGCTCTTTAGATAGATAATTACAAAAATCATTTGATCAATTACAAATTAAGTAATGGAAGAAAAAAAATTAGATCGTAACAGTATTGTCGGCTTTATTATTATAGCTGGTTTGCTTATTTGGATGATGTTAAACAACATCAATAATGAGAAAGAATCTATTAAAAAAGATGCTGAAGTAGCTCAAAAAGAAGTTGTAGCAAAGGCAGAGTCTGAAAAAATTGAAACTGCTATTTCTACGCATACTCAAAGCGATTCATTAATGAATGAATCTCTTCGTGCAACATTAGGCCAATTTGCATACAGTGCTACGTTACCTTCTGCACAAGGCGGAAATACTGAACTTAAAAGTGAGTTCCTAACTCTTGTAGTAGAGAATAAAGGAGGAGCTTTAAGTAAAGTTATTGTTAATGACGAAAAGAGATTTAGTAAAACATCAGATGAGATTGTATCTCTAATTAGTGATAACAACTCTAATTTCAACTTAGAGATTCACACAACTGATAACAGAGTATTCAATACAAAAGATTTATACTTTGAACCAGAATTAACTAAAGAAGGAGAGAATCAAGTATTATCAATGAAATTAAAAGCATCTGATAATCAATTCTTAGAATATCGCTATGTGCTTAAACCAAGTGATTATATGATTGACTTCTCAATCCGTACTCAAGGTTTAAATAAGATAGTTGATTTAAGCAAGACTCCTCAATTAAACTGGGAATTGAAGTCATTTAGAAATGAGAAAAGTATCTCTTATGAAAATAGATATACCCGTTTATACTACGAGTATGAGAAAGGTAAAGACAATGACTTAAGTCCTACAAGTAAATTAGATGAGAAAACAGTTAAAGATTTAACTTATGTTGCTTACAAACAACACTTCTTTACTTCTGTATTATTAACAGATAAAGCATTTACTTCTGCTAATCTTGTTTCTAAAAATTTAGTAAATGACGAGAAGGTAGATACTGTGTTTACAAAAGCATTTGCTGCTACAATGCCTTTAGAGTATACTAATGGGGAATTAAACTATGATATGAACTGGTTCTTTGGACCATCTGATTACAAGATTTTAAAATCTTATGATAAAAATCTTGATAATATTGTTCCACTTGGTTGGGGGATCTTTGGATGGTTAAACCGTTTCTTATTTATTCCAGTATTTGGATTATTAAGTTCTTTCCTACCATATGGTATTGCAATTATTATTTTAACTGTTTTAGTAAGATTGCTAATTTCTCCATTGACATATAAATCGTATTTGTCTCAAGCTAAGATGAAAGCTATTCGCCCAGAAGTTACTGAGTTGAATGAGAAATACAAAAATGACCCAATGAAGAAACAGCAAGAGACAATGGCTTTGTATTCTAAAGCTGGTGTGAATCCAATGGCTGGATGTATCCCTGCTATATTACAGATTCCAATTTTCTATGCTTTATTCCAGTTCTTTCCGTCTGCATTTGATTTAAGACAGAAATCATTCTTGTGGGCAGATGACTTATCATCTTATGACTCGGTATTGCATTTACCATTTAGTATTCCTTTTTATGGTGACCACGTAAGTTTATTCCCATTATTGGCTTCGATTGCAATTTTTATTTATATGAAAATGACTACAGGAGATCAACAAATGGCTGCACCTACACAAGAAGGTATGCCTGATATGGGGAAATTAATGAAGGTGATGATTTATATTTCTCCAATTATGATGTTATTCTTCTTTAATAACTATGCATCTGGTTTGAGTTTATACTACTTTATTTCTAACTCTATTACAATTGGTATTATGTATGTAATTAAAAACCATATTGTAAAAGAAGACAAGATTAAAGCAATCATTGAAGACAATAAAACAAAAAAACGTCCAAAAGGAAGGTTCCAACGTAAAATGCAAGAGATGATGGAACAAGCTCAAGAACAGCAAAAATTAAAAGAGCAACAAAACAAAAAGAAATAATCAATTATATTTAATATTTTTAACACCTCTGATCAAATTCAGAGGTGTTTTTTTTTATGAAAATTGCAATTGTAGGAATGGGAAACATGGGCAGTACTTTTGCCAATGGTTTTATAAACTCAAGGTTTATTAACCCAACAGATGTATTGATTTATACACGTTCAAAAAAGGTTTTAGAGGATAATAGAAATATTCACAAACTATCTTATCGATATGAATTGGATAGTGGTATCGCTACTTGTGATATTGTAATTTTAGCAGTAAAACCCCAAGACTTTTCTACATTAGCTGATGATTTAAAAAAATTTATACATCAAGATCAGATTATAGTTTCGGTAATGGCTGGAGTCTCAATTGATCGCTTGAAAAAGGATTTACTGGTAACTAAAATAGTACGCTCGATGCCAAATCTGCCAACACAAATAGGAAAAGGAATGACTGTGTTTACTGCTTCAGAAGAGTTGGATAGAAAAGAGTTGTTCATTATACAAAATTTGATAAATACAACTGGTAAATCTGTTTATGTATTAGAAGAGCATAAAATAGATGCGGCAACTGCTATATCAGGTAGTGGTCCTGCTTATGTATTTTATTTTATGGAAGCAATGATACAAGCTGCAATTTCTTATGGTTTTGAACCTTCACAAGCCGAGTTATTAGTAAAACAAACCATATCAGGTGCTCTTGGTTTGTATGAGGCAAACTCGTTATCTACACAAGATTGGATTGCTAAAGTATCTTCTAAGGGAGGGACTACAGAGCAAGCAATTAAATATTTTAATGAAGAAGATATCTTACAAAAGTTAGTAGAAGGAGTTAATAGAGCAAAAGCACAGTCAGAGTTACTGGGCAAACAAACTAAGTAAGAAAAATAGATTTTATCTATAGTTAAATCATAATTATAAGATAAGATAAATTCAAAAGCTTTTTGTATTGCGGCATTTCTTGTAAATTTGCCACAATATTTTTATTATGAAGAAAAGAGTAGTAGTAGGTCTTTCGGGAGGTGTAGACTCAAGTGTCGCAGCTTATTTACTGAAAGAACAAGGGTATGAAGTTATTGGGCTCTTCATGAAAAACTGGCACGATGATTCTGTGACAATTTCTAATGAATGTCCATGGTTAGAAGATAGCAACGATGCTTTAATGGTCGCTGAGAAGCTTGGAATTCCATTCCAAACAGTAGACTTAAGTGAACAATATAAAGAGAAGATTGTAGATTATATGTTTAAGGAGTATGAGAATGGTCGTACCCCTAATCCAGACGTATTGTGTAATCGCGAGATTAAGTTTGATGTATTTATGAAAATTGCATTGAGCTTAGGAGCGGACTACGTAGCTACAGGTCATTATTGTCGTAAGGATGAACAAGTGATAACAAAAGATGATGGTACACAAGAGACAGTGTATAAATTATTAGCAGGAGTAGATCCTAATAAAGACCAATCTTATTTCTTATGTCAGTTATCACAAGAGCAATTAGCTAAGGCATTATTTCCTGTAGGGAAGTTGTTAAAGCCTGAGGTCAGAGAGATAGCAGCCAAGATGAATTTAATCACAGCTGATAAGAAAGATTCTCAAGGATTGTGTTTTATTGGAAAAGTGAGATTACCTGAGTTCTTGCAACAACAGTTGCAAAGAAAAGATGGTCTTATCTATGAAATAGCAAAGGATTCACCAATTTACAATAAAGAACAAGCAGAAGCTGAGGCTGTATCTCTAGAAGAGACGCTGTATAATGAAGCTAAATCTATTGTATATGCTCCTGAGATGGGTAAAAAAGTAGGAGAGCACTTTGGAGCTCACTTCTTTACTATCGGTCAACGTAAAGGGCTAAATGTAGGAGGAACAGCAGAACCCTTGTTTATTATAGGTACTGATGTGAAAGAGAATATCATTTATACTGGACAAGGAAGCGATCACCCAGGGTTGTTTCACAAGGCATTATTTGTAAAAGAATCGGAAATACATTGGATTAGAGAAGATCTGGCATTGCAAGAAGGAGAAACAATGTCTATATTAGCACGTATAAGATATCGCCAACCGTTGCAAAAAGCAACATTACACAAAGTGAAAGAGGGGATGTATGTGCGTTTTGACCAACCGCAATCTGCAATTACAGAAGGACAATTTGTATCTTGGCATATCGAAGACGAACTTATCGGTTCGGGTGTAATTTCGAAACTATAATCAACCAAAATACAATGAAGAATAAAATAGTAGAACTTTTTAATATCCAGTATCCTATTGTACAGGGGGGGATGATATGGAATAGTGGCTATAAATTGGCCAGTGCAGTGAGTAATGCAGGTGGTTTAGGACTTATAGGCGCGGGGTCTATGTATCCAGACGTATTGCGAGAGCATATTCAAAAGTGCAAGAAAGCTACAGATAAACCTTTTGGGGTAAATGTCCCTATGCTATATCCTAATATCCAGGAGATTATGGACATTATTGTAGAGGAAGGCGTGAAGATCGTTTTTACTTCTGCAGGTAATCCTAAAACGTGGACTTCTTTCTTAAAAGAGCATGGTATCACTGTGGTACACGTAGTTAGCTCCTCTAAATTTGCTTTAAAAGCACAAGAGGCCGGGGTGGACGCTGTAGTAGCAGAGGGCTTTGAGGCTGGAGGTCACAACGGTAGAGAAGAAACTACAACACTGACATTAATCCCAATGGTGCGAGAGAAGATTGATATCCCTTTAATTGCAGCAGGTGGAATAGCTACAGGTAGAGGAATGTTAGCTGCTATGATATTAGGTGCAGATGGAGTACAGATGGGAACGCGATTTATAGCATCCGAGGAGAGTTCTGCACATGACAACTTTAAGAATCTACTCTTAAATGTACAAGAGGGAGATACGACTTTAACTTTAAAAGAACTTGCTCCTGTACGCTTAATCAAGAATGAGTTTTATACAGGGTTACAAGAATTATATGCAAGATGTGCTACTGTTGAAGAATTAAAAGAATACTTAGGCAGAGCAAGAGCTAAAAAGGGAATGTTTGAAGGAGATTTAGTAGAAGGGGAGTTAGAAGTCGGACAGATCTCTGGATTAATTCACAAAATCGAACCTGTTGCTGATATTGTAAAGAATGTTATTGCAGAGTTTGAAATAGCCAAAAAAGAAGTAGCTCATTTTTAGTGAGAAATGAATAATAGAGAGTCATACAGTGT
>NZ_WSPP01000250.1:0-504 GCF_009767705.1 Myroides sp. LoEW2-1
GATGTTAAGATAACAGTAGTAGATGATGTAGCGAATAACTTTGATACGATTGTTAAGAATCAAAAGTTCAAGGATGTAATTAATAATTATTTAAAAGATAACGCAGAAGGAAATGTTACTTATGAAGGCGGTAAGTTCTATTTTGTGAAGAATGATGGAGATACTATCACCAAAGAATTAATCGACTTAAGTACGCTAATAGAAGAGACAGATACGCCTATTACTGCTACTTTAAAGGATGTAGGAGGAAAAGATGTTCGTACAGGGGAATATAAATACAAGTCTGAAAAAGGTACAGAAATTACCATTAATGTAACAGAGGATGTAGCGAATAACTTCGGAGATGTTATTAATAATGAAGACGTTAAGAAGATATTTAATGATTACTTCACAACTAATCCACCAGCAGGAGGAACAGTTACATATACCTTTGAGAATGACAAACACATCTTTAATTATACAGATAAGGATGGTAACCCTCAGACTTTAGATATGTCTAAGGTA
>NZ_WSPP01000251.1:0-282 GCF_009767705.1 Myroides sp. LoEW2-1
GTTATCTTTTAAATAATTATTAATTACATCCTTGAACTTTTGATTCTTAACAATCGTATCAAAGTTATTCGCTACATCATCTACTACTGTTATCTTAACATCTGTTCCTGCCTCATTCTTATATGTATAGGTACCTTTTGTATCTGATGTTATCGTAGTTAAAGTTTCGTAATCCTTAACTACCTTAGACATATCTAAAGTCTGAGGGTTACCATCCTTATCTGTATAATTAAAGATGTGTTTGTCATTCTCAAAGGTATATGTAACTGTTCCTCCTGCTGG
>NZ_WSPP01000252.1:0-17367 GCF_009767705.1 Myroides sp. LoEW2-1
TACTTCATATGGCAGTAACAAATAGTACCTACAACTACTTACTTTACTTTTGTAATAGCCAGAAGTAAAAGCACTTTAAAGAAGGCTGTCAATTCTATAAAATCAAACAATTAACCACTTTTTAATGGACAATTTATCGTTTCTATCCTCTTGAGAATAATTCTTCATACAAGAAAAGCACAACAATTTCTTGTTGTGCTTTTACAAGTTGTAACCTTATTTACTTAACAATTCACTTTTACTATGACAAAACCGGAATAATATGATCCCATTTCAAGTATTGAGCATACTCTAAAGCAGTTTTTCCATCTTCAGATTTAATATTCTTGTCTGCCCCTTTTGCCAGTAAAATCTCAATAGTACTTAGATTTCCAGCTATAGCTTCTCTGTGTAAAAAAGTAAAGCCATCTGGATCCACTAAGGTGATCTCCTCCGGGTTCTTATCTAAAAATTCGATTAAACTTTCTTTCATATTCTTACTCATAGGGTGTTCAATGAGATTTTCTGGGTGTTCTTCTTGATTATATGCTACTAAGATATTATTAAAGTCTCCGAAATCAAGTCCCCATGCCGTATCGTGTTCTTTCAACTCTTCTTCTGACATTTGTGAGCGCATAGCTTGCACAGTAAACCCTCCGTATGATTTACCTTCAGTCAAAAACATCCAATCACTTATTTGATCTACAGTAACACCAATTGATTCTCCTTCTTCTATATTAGTCAAGATATTAGGTTCATTTAGAAGTTCTCCATAGATATACATTCCATCAAAGTAAATATCACCAATCCACATATGCTCTACTTCTACATATGTTTCCCCTTTGTCATCTTCAAACTCTTGTGTAAATGCCACCTTCACACTTGCCATATCCAATGCAGGAATAATTCTTCTACTTTCCCAATATAGTTCTCTCCAAAAATACTTGAAAGTTTCTTGTGCTTTCGCAAAAGCATCTATCATAATCTGATCTTCTCCTGAAGCAAAAAATACTTTATTATCTTCCATAATAGTTTGTTTATTTTATCTTTTATTTAATTTATAAGCTATAACACTTCCCACAATTGCTCCCATTAAATGTCCTTGCCAAGAAACTCCTTGATCTACTTGACTTGGAAGTATACCGTAGACGATTGATCCATAGACAAGAAAAACAACAATTGAGACAACCAATAATAGCAACTTTTTACTGAATACACCACTAAAAAACAAGAAAAAAGCTAAGGCATAAATCACTCCGCTGGCACCAATATGACAACTGTATATACCACTTTGAAAATAACTAAAGTCAGGCAATAACCATGTAGCTAAACCCGTAAGAATCCACGATGAAATAATGACGAAGTAGGCATGTTTGTTATAAAACAAAAACAAGACAAAACTCAAAATTAGCATAGGAATAGAATTACTCATAATATGCTCTAAGTTTCCGTGAAACAGAGGACTCAAAACAATTCCCCTAAGTCCTTCCATTTTCCAAGGAATAACGCCATAACACTGATTAAATAAACCTGTTTTTTGGATCAAAAAAATGAACCACATCAGACCTACCATTAACAGTGGTACAACGACAGTTGTCTTCTCTATTTGTTGCTTTCTTTTTTTCAAAACACCTTTATTTTGACAAATACTTTTTATCCACTATATCTGTTAGCCAAACCCCATTCTCTGATTGGTAAAACTTGAATCCATCTTGATACATTTGTCCTGCTAAAACAGTAAACACTTTTGCCTTCCCCCTTCTCGATCCAACTTGAATAGCAGTTTCTTTATCTTTACTCAAGTGCACGTGTTGCCTTTGCATTTTCGAGATTCCAGTATTCAAAATTGACTGAACAAAACGCTCTGATGTACCGTGATATAGAAACATTGGCGGTTCTTTTTCAACCAATCCCAAGTCAACATTAAGTGAATGTCCTTGATTGGCTCTAATTTTTAAACCGTCTTCGTTATACGTATATCTCTTTTTGTCATTTGTACTAACTATCTCGTCTAATTCTTCCTTTGAAAAACAAACTCCTTTCATTGCAGATTTAGCTATCAATTCTTCAACATTTGCCCAACCTTCATTATCTAATACGATTCCTATTTGACTCGGTTCATGTCTTAAAATTAAACTAATAAATTTACCTATCGCCTTTTTCTTTTTTTCATCCATTATTAAAGTGTATTATGCTTTTAACAAACTTACTCTTGTTAAATTGTACTCTTTTAATCTATAATCTAAATTACTATTTACATAAGTATCTTCTCTATCGATATACTTTACAGCAATATTTTTATAATAAGGCAATAAAGAATCTTCTTTCACCTCTTGCAACTCCTGTAAAACGGATATCAACACAGATTCATCTTGATCTTGTAATCCCGTCATAAACTGCGGTAAATACTTTACCTTATCATCTAATTGGCCTAATGCATAATAAGCTAAACTTCTAATGCTTTCATCCTTTGATTGCAATGATTTGAATAAATAATCACCATAATCTACCTTCGCTTCTTTCAACAAATAAATACAGAATCGTAAAGTCTCAGCATCGCTTATCGTTTTAAGGTAATTAACAAGATCTTCTACCCATTCATTTGCATGCTCTTTTGCATACCAATAAACAGTTTGAATGCAATAACAGAAGTCGATATCCTTACATTCTTGTAAGTGTATCTTTGCCTTATTATAATCGTGTTTAGCTAACAATCTACTCAATTTTAAATATACTTCTCCATCACATTGAGGTAAGTATTCTTCAATTTTACAAAGTACATCATCAGCAATAGTGTTCTTTTTTATCAATCCATCTATGTACTCAATCTTTCTCAGTGCTGAGTCATGCTGCAATACTCCATTCCACAGCTCCTCAACTGTTCCTCCTCTATGATACCCAAACCATCCGGCTGAGTCACCAATTAAATCTCCTGAAATAACCTCATCCAACCATCGTTCATACCAGTCCAGAAAATTGCTTTCAAAAGCAAGTATTGGCTTTTGGTCTTCATTGGTATAGACAATTCTTCCTTTTAACGGTCCATTGAGAATAAGATTAGATGTAATAGTACAACCCTGTGACCCCAAGGGCAGCAAACCACCAAATACAGTCCCCTGCAAATAATTATACTCCTCATCTGATAACTGATCATTATCCGATACACTATATAGTATTTTCCATTCTTCTTTAGTCATTTCCTCAGTTAACTGACAAGGATGACTCAAAAATTCTTCTGGATTATCACTATACAACACCTCATTCAACCCTTTGCCAAAAGGTAATATTCCATAATAAGGACCTGCTCCAGAATGAAGATAACCATCGTTGTCCTCAGTGCCATTGCCGATTTCAGTTACAAATAACTTGTACGCTTCTGGAAGACTTAAATTATTCGCTTTCTCAAACTCATCTACTACCGCTCTTGAAATAGGCTTCCCTAAGTCATATCGATGAGACTCTGATCCAAATACTTGCAAAGTAATATCTCTTTGCTTAGCTAAAATAAACTTCTCTTTAATTCTTTTTAGTTGGTTCATGTATGAAAATTTAAATTCATTCTTGTGGTGTAAACTACGGTATTGTTTACCAATACTTACTTGCTTAAAACTTATATTCTATTTCAACAACTTCATGATACGACACAGTTAGATTGCAAATATCTCGTAATTCTCATGTGAAATAACATATTGTATAGTAAATATATCTTCATTCTTCTCCTGAGATACTACCTATACGAACTATTGATATAGTAATTCTAACTCTTGTATTAGGTAAGTGAACAACTGATAAGAAATCAACTAAGTACGCTATAAATATTCAGTTTCCTCCACTGAAAATCCAAGACTATCAAACCAAGTACTCTCCCAAACAAACTATCTTTCAATCTGAAAAAATTGTAGAATAAACTATTCTTTTGTCAGAAACAAGGACTAACTATTTGATACTTTAGGTAATGAAAAACTCAAACGATGTTTGAAGCTATTCCTTGAGAAACTACTTTAACTCAATCACTTGTATACAAAATTTTATATTCTTGTTTTTTGCCACTGTTCAAATCGATGATCTAAGGTTTCCTCCACATCGTAATAATTCTCCCAGCAATCTTCTATATAGTAAACTCGATCAGGGTGTTTTAAATGAAAAGTCTGTATGTAATCATCTAAATAATTAGAAACTCGCTTAGCAAATACACCTGTATCCTCATAGTAATCTTCAATGAAGTTATTTCCCATTTCGTTAAAAAATACAGAAAGTAATCGACCATTAAAATGATCTAATAAAAATGATGCACCTGATAACCTTTTTTTTCTCACTGCTTCTAAATCTTCTTTAAAAGCAACAAAAGGCTCTTCGCTCACTAAATGGTTGATCACACACCAGGTAAAGAAGAAACCAATATGTGTAGCTCCTCTCTCATAAGCTAAATCAACTGGAAACTCTCCTGAGTGATGCCATGCGTAATCGTCGTATTTTACTATCCCCATAAACTTGATTCAAAGTGACTAAATATTCTACTCAAAGTAAAGATATTGTTTTCACTTATTTTAGATAGAAATAATTTCTTTTAGATGTTGTCATTTTTTAGAATGTAAAATACTATAAAGGATTACTTAAAAATGATCGTGAAAAAGCGTATAATATTTGATCTTGCACATCTTCGGATATAATCTCTCTTAGTAGTCGTTGATAAACTCCACTTGTTCCGCAATCCTCAGCCAATTTTGATTTATTTCTTGCAACGAAGCCTTCAAAATAGCAATTGCTCCCAGCACATATCATGTGTAGGAACACACATTTTAAGTAAGGTTTCTTTCGAGTAAATACAAATATATCGTCTTCCGCACTATAAAGCTCTTCTTCTTTGTGTTTTCCCATTTTGAAATAGTGACCTACATTTATATATAAAATTAACAGTAATTGAGAGCCAACATACAAGTACTTTAAAACTGCTAAGGGAAACAATCTTTCCAGCTCCTCATTGAATATTTTTTCTTGTCCTTCTACAACAGGAATCATAATATAGGTAACTTCCATTTGTTTGTTATTTTAATTAATTCTAAAGTACAAACAATTCTATATAGATAAAAGAAGTCTATTTTAATAAATCATTAAGCTATTGTTAAGCTTTTACCACAATAACACTACAGTAATTACAATTTTAATATAATTTATTTCCATTATTCAATAAAACAAATAACACAAGTAGAAAAACACTTAACATTGACTTTTACCATATCGTAATTCTCTATCAGCAATAGATCATTTTTCTCTAAATGGTACACCTTATCTCCTATTTCTAAGACAGATAACTCAATACTAAAAATGAAAATAAAAGAGGAGGTACTTTCTATTTCACCACAGTGCACTATTACTTCTTCTTGAACACCTGCTCCAATCATTAAATTAAAATCATTTCCTTTACTGTACGATACAACCCTATCACTCGAATCAAATTGAAATATTTCACCTTTAGCAAACTTCTTTCTTTTCTCTTGGTGTAAAACATCTAAAGTATTATCAAGCATGACAAGATATCTGCGAAAGCCTTTAAAATTTGTAAAAACTGAAGGGACTTCCTCTATAAGAGCACTGCTTATGCGAAAGGTGAATGACCTACTTGCATAGTTTGCTCCCTTAGGGTAAATAAAATATTCCGTTGTTTTTCCTCCTGACCAATTTGAGGTCTGTAGTTCTCCCCTTTTGATGATTGTAATGCGATTCATAGCAAAAAATAAAGCCTCTAAGATAAACTCAAAGGCTTGTAAAACAACATTATTATAGAAAATTATTCCGTAAGAAATCTAACATCCTTATTGTGCTCTTTATCTACTACAATAAAGAAAAAAGGATGAGTAGTAAAAGTAAGTTCTTCATCTCCCTCTTTGTAACTATAAATAAACTCTAAATACTCCCCTCTATCCTTCAAACTTACCACGTAGAAATCAGTACTTTTATTAACCTCAACACCAATTACGGCTAAAACAAAGGAATTATTAAAATCAATCTTGGTAAGCTCTTTACTGTTACCCATAACAGCTGCAGGACTAAATACCTTGTCAAATGCCTCTTGAGTTTCAATCTTTAAACTTTCAACTTGTTTATTCTCAAATGTATTCTTGACAAAATAGCTTTTACCTAAAGTAAAGCTAATTTGCTCTGTTTGCTTAACTACTTCCTTTACCTCATCCACTGTAGACTTTTGTTTTGTGTTACATCCAACCAAGGCAATTCCACTAAACAATAATACAAAGACATTTTTTTTCATTTTAACAAAATATTTACAAAAACACATACTTATATAACTACGCCATTCGACATATATTGTGCTGATTAACAAGTTTTTTTTATCTCAATCAGTGCATTGCTTTTTTGAGTTAGATTACATACCAAACTCATGAGGTTTTTGCGAAAGTCATTCACAATTATTCCCTATAATAAACATACTTCTAAATTAGATACTCTAAACTCACTCCACTTCTAATAGCAGAAAACACTAACTAAACTACAATTGCTCTATAACACCACAACAAAGACAATATAAGTAAGTATACGTGATTTAACATGCAATCTATCTAACCTAAATACACTCACAATCCATTTACAACACATAAATAACATACACTTGTTTGAAAGCAACAGCAAACTTACTTCACATAAAACAAGTAAAACTAAGAGGCCTACGATTAATAATATCCTCGATGAAAGCAGTGGCATAAATTGACAAAAAAAAGAGAATTAACACTAATTAGCTAATTCTCTTTTATATTTTATAATGGATTCTTTTAAATAGAATGCTGTAATACGAAAACTTTATTATAAGCTTGCTTTCTTGGCTTTCGAGGATAAAAAACAATTCCTATTGTATCTTTCTGTCCACCAACAGTACTGATACCAGATACAGCTAAATCATTATTATCTATACTCAAAACTTCATGCGTAATCAAGTTCTTATATCCCTTCTTATTCTTATTATAAAAAAGCTCTACTAACTCATCTTCTTTGATTACAAGCCAACCATTGCCAAACTCTGTGGTGAATTGAACAGCCGCAGTTGTTTCATTAATCACTTGTGGGTGCCAGGTTCCAAAAAACTCATCTCCTAAGTTAAACAGTTCACCATATAAGCAATCTCCATTTTCATCTATCTCAACTATTCCAATTTCGCCATTCTCTTCACACAATAAATACGATTTCTTATCAAACGATAAGCTAAGCGCTTCATGTACAAAAGGAAAATCAAACTCTAAGATCCTACTTCTCAATTCATTTCCTTCCTCATCAATCTCACGATGCAACCAACCATCTTCTACTTCTGTAATCAAATTTATCTTGCCGTCTGAAATACTCACTTTATTCCCTTTAGGAAATGGAATAGCGACCTTTCTTTCCTCTTTAATTTGATTGTTGTCAAAATTCAAAACAAACATTACATCTGCTTTTTTCTCATCCCAGATATCCACATCATAAAATACAGAAGAATGCGCTGTACAGCCTACAAATCTACCATTAAATGATTTTGTTCCTTTAAAAGGCTTCACCTCTTGATTAAATATAGATAAAGATAAAGTAGTCTCAGATTCCTCTGAAGGAACCAAAGAAGCGTAATTATCACCATAAGGATTGACAAACAAAGTAGGTAGAATACCGTTATCTTCCACTATACTATCCTGTTTACCATCCTTACTTAGAACAGTATAACATAATTTGTAACTCTCAGATTCTAACTCGTCCCAAATATAATTTGCCAATAACAATCCCTCTTTGGTCCAACAACTACCTTTTATACTCAATGCCGTAGGTACTTCAATAGTTGAAATTAATCCAAAAGATGTCTGTTGATTCATAAACCCTAATATTTAATTTTCTACAAAGGTATAAATCTTAACGGTATCAAACTAAAGTTACCACAGTATTTTCTTGTGATTCTGTGGTGCTAAAACCTTCTATTAAAAGCGACAACCTATTTACGCCAATACATCTCTTAAAGACTCATTTTTGTCGAAAACAGATTTTGCAAAAGGACAAAGTGGAATCACCTTAAGACCGTTCTCTCTTGCATAGGGTACAACTCCATCGATAACAAGTTTCTTCCCTACTCCCAATCCATTATAGCCTTCTTCCACCCCTGTATGGTCAACAATAATCTTATCTGTTCCAGCAACAGAATAAGTCATTTCACCGGCTTTTTTCCCATCTATAAAAGCAGTAAAAACACCTTTACTCTCTAATGCAGTATGTTTGATTTCCATTATCTCTTATTTTACAATTGTTTGAATTTCTATTTCTCCTTCAAGTGCCTTGTGTACGGGGCATTTGTTTGCAATAATATCCAGTCTTTTCAGTTGGTCTGCATCCAAATCAGCATTGCCAAAACGAACAGTTCTTACCAGAAGTGTTTTATTCTGTTCTTTAAGCTGTTGAAGATTGACCTCTATTTCAATATTGCCTAAATCCCAAGCTTTGCGATCGGCATACATTCTCAATGTAGCAGCCGTACAGCTTGCCAAAGAGGTAGCTAATAACTCAAAAGGATTAAATCCCTTATCTCCACCCCCTAATTCTTTGGGTTCGTCAGTTATCAGTTGGTTGTTACCTGCTACAACTTCAGTATAATATAATTCCTTACCTAAAACTGCTTTTACCTTTACATCCATAATTCTCGTTATTTTCTTTCTTTATTTTTAAATGATTTCATCCCCTCTGGAAAGGGTACATAAGACTTATCATCTTGTGGAATAAGAGGAAAAGCCTCGTGATTTTGATTAATCCAATCATGCTTAGCTTGTTCTAACCTCTGGATGTCATCAGACACAAAATTCCAAAGGATATAGCGCTCTTCTAGCAGAGGTTCTCCTCCAAAAATATAAACAGTAGAATTTGCTTCCAATTCAAACTCACAAAGCTTACTGTCATTCGCTATCAATATGTGTTTGGGTTCATAAGAATGCCCTTCTGAGTACACTGCACCGTCTAAGATATACATAGCAGACTCACCAAACAAACCACTTCCAATAGAAATCTTCTGGCGCTTTGTAGACTTTATCTCAATAAAGTACAAAGGACTATATACAGGAACAGGAGATTTTCGACCTAATGCTTCTCCGGCAATAAGCTTATATGATACACCATCTTCTTGCCAAGAAGGCAAATCTTTAGCTTCAATATGAACAAATAAAGGTTCAACTTCTTGCAAATTTTTCGGCAAAGCAATCCAAATCTGCAAACCGTGTAAAATGGAATCAGGCTTCTCTTGTCTAATATCTTCAGGTATACGCTCTGAATGTACAACTCCCTTGCCTGCAGTCATCCAATTCACTGCACCTGGAGTAATACGCTCCACACTTCCTATGCTATCTCTGTGCATAATCTCCCCTTCAAACAAATACGTCAATGTCGATAGGCCAATATGGGGATGTGGATCAACATCTAAATTATCGTGATCTTTAACGGCAATCGGGCCCATGTGATCAATAAAAGCAAAGGGGCCAACTGTTCTCTTTTGACGAAAAGGGATAAGCCTTCCTACCATAAAATTACCAATGCTCGCTGCTCTTTCTTCTATAACTAAATCTACTATTGACATAATATTACTATTTATTTGATTAAAGTACTATAAAATTAGATACTCTCACCCTAACAAACACTTAATTTACATTAAGAAAAACCTTAAAAAGACAATCGAGTGCAAAAAAAGCTTCACTTATTTACCCAAAAAAGAAATAAAGTTCAAGTATATGATATAAAAAAAGAAGCTTTATCAATTGATAAAGCTTCCTTACTATAATAATTTTCTTTGATAGTTATTTAATTCTAATAGAAAGAATAAACTTTTATTTTTTTACTTCATTCTTTTGATGCTCTTGAGCATAGTCTATCGCCCAATGAACAAGGTTCAATAAGAAGAATGAATTATAACTATAAGCTCCCTTACCATCAAGATTCCTTTTAATAGGAGTACCATCTTTAGTTGCAGATAAAGGATAGAAATTATTTCCTCCTCCATCGTCATAAAAACCTCCCATAAACAAAGAGCTACCAACTCCTACAAAACCTAATTTTTTATGAACAAACGCAAAACTTCCATTAGTACCTGCAATTGGAACTACATCATCGGTATATATATTAAAAGTTATTTGAGTAGAAGTACCATGCCCACCTAAAGACAACCCTGCTAATCCTCCTATTGCATCACCAAAACTAAAATACTTCATAGATGTACCAATAATCAATCTACTTTGACGTTGTGCATTTGATTCTACTCTATAAACTGCACCAGAGGCAGTATTATTACTAACACTACCTGCAAGCCCTAATTCATTAAAGAATTTTGTCATATTATTAACATCTCCTTCTCCATAAACTAGAGCTCCCTTCTGATAATTAACATAAAAAGCTAAATCCTTTAATTGCTGATCACGTTTAGTAAAATTTGCTCCACCGTGACCACCTATAAATACCATATCAGCTTTATTTAAATTACTTTTAAAAGTAGAAGCATTTGAAGTTGAGCTCATATGCGTACTTGTACTAATCCCTGTCACTTTTGCTTCAAAATCGTCAACATCTAAAATAGTTAGTTTAGCTATTCGCACAACACCGTCCCAACTAAAATGTTTATATTGACGAACTGTTCGAGGTCCTGCTGACCACGTAGAATTCAAGTTATTTCCACCTGGGTGCCAAGATTGATCACTTGCACCTCCAATGGAATACATTGTCATCGGTCTATACACAAAATCCACAAACATAGTACCTGTATTGCTAAGGGCTGGATCTAGATTATTTCCAGTAAAGTCAAATCTACCTAAAGCAATAGGCAAATCTGACTCAGATTTTCCATAAGCTCGTAATTTTATCGTTTTAATACCTTCCTTTACATCATCATCAGAAATCGTACCTACTCCTTCAAACCAAATTCCATTAACTTTCTCTGATTTAATCACATATTGACCTGCAGCTTTAGGGCCTATAGTCACTACAGCTTGAAAATCTAAACTTCCATTAGGTCCCATGTCAGTTTTAGGAGTAATATAAGGTGTTCCATATGTCACCAATCCTCCCCTCTTATCCTTCGTGTCAAATTGAGATGTAAACGTACTTTGTAACTCTATCGTTCCAATGCTATACTTAGGACCATCGCTTGCTACATTAATATTAAAATCACATCCTGGTATTGTTAGTAAAGTCTCTTCTGCAAAAGGGTCATACTCCTTTTTACCTTTAGATACAAGTTTAAGTTTACCTGTAAGTGTTCCACCTGTAAGAGGCTTTCCTGTCCCTGGTACTGGCAAAAGTGCTACTGTTTGAACCTGATTTACATCAGTTACTCTAAAATCAATAGTTTCAGATTCATATTGTATCAATTCATTTTTTCCTGTTGCAGATAGAATTTCTCCATATATCTTACCTCTACCTGGTTTAGTTACTACTAATGAAACAATTAATCTATTAGCTGAGGTTAAAGCAACTTTTTCTTTATAAGTACCTTCTGCGACAACAGGTGTGGTACAATCAAATCTAGCTTCTAAAGGCTCAAAGTCAGGTTTTACGTGATTTTTAACTTCACAAGTCACTTGCTTTTTGTTTAAGAAAAATTTGATTGTATCTTTTACATTTGTATCAGCACTACCTACTTTGGGAGTACCACTGCCTTTTAGCACTAAAAGAAAGCTACCACTTGAGGGAAATACTCCTCTTGCTGTAAAGCTATAACCATTCTCAGCACCAGTAGTATTATAAGCAATTGCTTCTACTTCAAAAGTACCTGGTGAACTAACATTCACTTCCACAGATATTAGATTTTTTCTTTCATCCAATAGCATCCCTTGAACATAATCACCACTAATATTATCACCAATTTGTCCACACTTATCTAAAGGAATAGTAAAAACAGCTGGTTCAACATCACCACACATATTCATCCACAACTGTCTATTGATATTGTAAAACTCTATACATCCAATTGTTGTATTGTAGATAACTAAACCAGCTGTTAAGCTTTGTTTAGGAATATTATCTCTTTGTCCTGTGGTTAGTCGAGGCATCAAAAAACCACGTTCTGTAGAGCTCAAATCCAATAAACTAAAAGTAAGAGGATCTAAAGAATTAGGCGTTGAATCATCGGATATTTGTGTTCCCTTAGCAGTCTCTTGAGTAACTTCTTGTGCATATACATCATTAAAAATCATCCCAAAAAAGAAGATAACTGCAAACAAGCCTTTCATTATATAATTTAACTTACTATATTTTTTCATAAATCACTTTGTATTAAATAAGCTAGGGTAAAACCCTAGCTTATAAATTCAATTATCTATTTTTTATGACATAATCAATTGCCCACTTAAGCGTATTAGCATAAAGATAACTGTTATAAACTTGGAAATTTTTATCACCTTTATAGTAATATTCTTTTCCAAATAAATTACCACTATTATCAAAAGCAACAGGCCAAATAGTTCCACTATTATGATTTACTCTTCCTGAGAAAATACCTCCATCTCCCATGAATATAAATCCAAGCGTTCTATGTCTAAAAATCCAAACATAAGAAGGATCAACATAACTTGTCGCAATAGGTATATAATCAGAAGGTAAATTTCTAAAATACCAAATATTACCACTTGCGTCATTTCCTAATAACTTACCATTCAAATCCCAGAAATCAGATTTTATAATCGGATCTTCTGAAGGTCCTGATACTTTATTAATCATGGTATAAGGATGACTAGCATCATTGCGAGGTCCACCATTAAAACCTGCCATATAAGTTCCATTACTTAAATTAGCAATTAAGTGATTTGTAGTCCCTACATTACCTGAAGGTCTTGTATCTAGATTACTTTCGTCCGTCATAATAACTACTCCTTTTTTAACCTTGATAAATTCCTCTAAAGCAATTCTTTCTTCAGGACCATATGTTGTAGGATATCCTACGATAACAATATCAATATTATTACTCTCTAAATAACTAGATAAATTCTTAGGAAATTTATAATAAGGAGAATTATTAAACAATTTAATACTATTAACTTTCACTTTACCATTTGGCCCAAATAATTGAGGATTTGTAATAATATCCGTTGGAGCATAATTAGTCCAACCGTAAGGAACATAAGAAGCATTACCAATAGCTAGAACATTAATATCTGGTCCTCTAAAATTAACTGAAGCTGTACAAGAGTGAACTACGGCACCTTTACTATCTGTTGCTGTAATATCGAAATTAAAACTTCCTGACTCTAGTGGAGTACCACTTCCATCAATAACTAAATCAACTCTTCCACTTTCCCTATCAGCATCACTAAATGTTCCTGATTTCTCAAAAGTCACTCCATTGATTGTATTTGTTTTAATAGAATATGTATCTGCGTAACCAACATCAACAGACACTTGAATTCCATCACGTCCCTTAGTTAAAGGAGTATTTGTTCTTAGTGATCCACCAGTTGCTGAAATATAAGAACAATTAAATGTATAAACTTTTGAACGTTCTTTCACTGGTACTGTAGGCATATTTTGACACAATGCTACAGATTCAGGCTTCATTGACGTAAAAGTTATCGCTGTAGTATTTGAAGGTATCTTTGTTAAATCTGCAACACTTAATGTAATATTCTGTATTTCACCTTTTTTACCCAAAAACAAACTAGATGCATTAAATTTTACAGATTCACCTGAATTAGAACCAGTAAAAGAACCTATTAACTCTACATCTATTGGTCCTGGATTAATAACCTTTACAGGTATAGTTATAGAATTTCCTCTAGTTAAAGTTATACCTTCTTGATACTCTCCTCTATACTCAAAACTATTTGTCATTTCACTACAAGCTAACTCAAATGAAGCTTCTAAAGTTTCAACTACAACTGTAGTATTAGGTAATTTATTGCTTGCAGAGTTAGTTTGAAATTTAAATGTATTTGTCCCTGTTTTTTCGGGCGTTCCTTGTCCATATAAATAAATTTTCTTAGGCTCTCCTCCCACATCATCTTGTGTGAATTGACCTGCTCCACTAAAACTAATTCCATTTTGAGAATCTGTACTTTGTATTCTCCAAAAACCAGCTGTAAGCACATTCACGCTTAATTCTATTCTATTGTCATCTCCTGTTAAAGCTATACCTTTATATGCTTTCCAATTTATAGAAGTAGCACTTAAAACAGTATAGTCTATCACTGAAGATTTAACTTTAATATCTGTTCCTTCACAATTAGGGTCTTTCTTACCATTAATCGTAAACAATACTCTATCCCCAGCTCCACTACTTGCCTCCATAGGTGTTCCAAATCCTTCTAATGCGACTGAATACACACCCGAGGTTTCAAACACTCCAGATTTACTAAAAGAATAACCATTGGAAGATACAGCACTAATTGTGTAAGAACCAGAATGTATCACATTAACTGATACATATAAAATATCAGTATCACGTAAACTACGTCCTTGTGTTAGCTCTTTTTGTCCACTAGCATTCAAGCTAGCATTACAATTATTCATTTCTACTGTAGCTGGAGGTAGTGCTCCACAAACGCTTAGCCATTTTCCCTCAAAAGATCCATCAGGCTTTTTCGCACCAGCAGTCTTGCTCCAATAATTAATACAATCATCTGTAATATTATAGATAGCTAAACCATTTCCACGGTCTTTGTCTGTTATTTTAGCGGTTAATGCATCGCGTTCTGTTGTAGTCATACGCGGCAACAAAAAACCCTTAGTATTACTCTCTAACTCTAAGATTGCAAAATCAACAGCGGGTTGATTTATACCACTTCCAATACTACCATCTGTAATCTTAGTAGTTTTAACCGGATTCTGTCCAAATGATAGCGTTACATTCATTAACAACGTAATTACTATCAACAGAATCGAATGAAACGGCTTTATATTTATATAGTTACTTTTCATCAATACAAAATTTAATAATTATTACTTGGTTAATAATGCTTCTAATGCTTCTAAACGCTTAGCCATGTCAGATATTTCTGATTCTAACTCCTCTATACGCCCCTCTTTTGCATCTAACTCTTTTTGTTGTTCAATAACATGTAAGAACAACTCTTCTGTTTTTTCCAGTAATTGGATCGATAACTCAGAAACGTTAAACGAATAACCTGTTTCTGTTTTTTCCAAATCACTTATTGGTGTAATACCTGGTAAGTGTCTATTTGAAGCAATAAAGTCGCTCACACTACTTAAATCATTAAACTTATAATCGTACTTCAAAGTAGAATATCCTTCAAAGTAGCTTTCAAAAACGTAATCAGCATAGTAACTATTAGTTGCAGTTATACTACCATTAACACGTAGTTTCTCTTTGATATTATCAGCATTTGGTGATTTTTTATCATAGCCTATTCCTACCCAACCTTGTGTGTAGATATCTTGATCATTGCTAGTAGCTTGTTTATCTATAGTTTGGTTTCCTTCTTTTGCAACATACCAAGGTTCCTGAACTAAATCATCTAATGGGATTTTAACAACTGCTTTATCTTTTTGAGCTTGATCCTCATGTGATATTAACTCATTTGTATAAACCAATTCTCTATTAGGTTTTGAAAACTCTAAAGTCGTAGTTGTTTCAGATTTTTGAAACATCTTTGACATTGGAATAAAACTTTCTGATTTTTCCTCGTCTGTATATACTAAACTAGGTCCATTGCCTTGATAGTCATCAATAAATCTTAAAGAAGTTATAGTTTCAATACTTCCAGGTTGCCCACCATTATCATCATTAAAACGTAAAATATCAGATCCTTTTATTTCTACAACATCTCCTTTTTCGTTTGTATAAACTATTTTTTTACTAGGATATGTTTGATGTAAAATTCTTCCATCTAAATCCGCATCATCTATTTCTCCATCAGAATAAGTATAAACATCTACTCCCAATACAGGATCAAACTTCTTGTAGACCCATACCTCATAACCTTGTAAAGTAATACTAGTCAATGTCTCCGCAAATTTAACATCTGCTTCTCCTGCTTTCCCATTATTAAAAGTAAAACCAGCTTTCACTTCATCTGCATTCTCTGCAGCAGGTGTTACTTTCAAATTTGAAACGGCACCTGGACCTACAACATCTTTAGCGATATTCTCGATAATTGTTTTATTCGTACCTGTATTAACAATTGTGGCAAAGTCATTACTTACATCTTCTGAAACTGATATATATCTAGCTTCTGGTGTTTCATTATCGTACTTATAATAAGTAAAGCCATCTGCAGGTTTAGCTGAATTCTCAACTTGAGCTCCTGTAGCATCAAATTTTGTTACAGCAGTTTTTGTTTCATACTCTTTTACTATACTAGACATATCTAAAGTCTGAGGGTTACCATCCTTATCTGTATAATTAAAGATATGATTCTTATTTTCTAATTTATATGTCACAGTTCCTCCTGCTGGTGGATTAGCTGTAAAGTAATCATTAAATATCTTCTTAACATCTTCATTATTAATAACATCTCCGAAGTTATTCGCTACATCCTCTGTTACATTAATGGTAATTTCTGTACCTTTTTCAGACTTGTATTTATATTCCCCTGTACGAACATCTTTTCCTCCTACATCCTTTAAAGTAGCAGTAATAGGCGTATCTGTCTCTTCTATTAGCGTACTTAAGTCGATTAATTCTTTGGTGATAGTATCTCCATCATTCTTCACAAAATAGAACTTACCGCCTTCATAAGTAACATTTCCTTCTGCGTTATCTTTTAAATAATTATTAATTACATCCTTGAACTTTTGATTCTTAACAATCGTATCAAAGTTATTCGCTACATCATCTACTACTGTTATCTTAACATCTGTTCCTGCCTCATTCTTATATGTATAGGTACCTTTTGTATCTGATGTTATCGTAGTTAAAGTTTCGTAATCCTTAACTACCTTAGACATATCTAAAGTCTGAGGGTTACCATCCTTATCTGTATAATTAAAGATGTGTTTGTTATTTTCTAATTTATATGTCACAGTTCCTCCTGCTGGTGGATTAGCTGTAAAGTAATCATTAAATATCTTCTTAACGTCTTCATTATTAATAACATCTCCGAAGTTATTCGCTACATCCTCTGTTACATTAATGGTAATTTCTGTACCTTTTTCAGACTTGTATTTATATTCCCCTGTACGAACATCTTTTCCTCCTACATCCTTTAAAGTAGCAGTAATAGGCGTATCTGTCTCTTCTATTAGCGTACTTAAATCGATTAATTCTTTGGTAATAGTATCTCCGTCCTTCTTCACAAAATAGAATTTATCGCCTTCATAGATAACATTACCTTCTGAGTTATCTTTTAAATAATTATTAATTACATCCTTGAACTTTTGATTCTTAACAATCGTATCAAAGTTATTCGCTACATCATCTACTACTGTTATCTTAACATC
>NZ_WSPP01000253.1:0-1500 GCF_009767705.1 Myroides sp. LoEW2-1
TCACTTGTTTTAATTCTTTAATAGCTTCATCATTAACTGAAAGCTAAGTTCATCTAAAGATTTTAAAGATTCCTCTGTAGAGCTATTAGCTAATATGATTAACCCTTTCTTTTTAACTGGATCAAAGCCAACATAGTTTGAATATCCACTATCTACAGCTCTTGAAAAATACAGCTTGGTGTCATTGCCAAAAGGAAAGGCTATTTTCCAACCCGAAGACAACCAATAGGTAGGTGATACAATGACACTTGCTCGTCTTGTCAACGACAAATCTTCATCTGTTGGATCAAATTGTGCTTGAACAAACTTGCCCAAATCTACTGTATTCGAATAAGTACTTGTTGCATATTTAAACATACTTACTGGTACTACAGTAGACTCTTGCCCTAATCTATTAATTCCCTTTAAAATCTTTTTATTCTTCTTTTGATAATCAACTATGCTACTATTCATTTTGTAAGGTTTGAAGATTTGATCTTCAACAAGTGTATTAAAGTCACTTTCGAGTGCTTTTGACACCACATCACCCAAAATAGCATATCCCAAAAAAGAAAAACTTTGTTTTAACTGCATGTTTAAAGAATCTATTGTGAGTTGATTCTTTAAATACTCGTGGAGTTGATTTTGATTATATCCACTAAAGAACTCATCTTCGCCAATACTAACAGATTCCAAAGGCGGTAACATGGGAACAAAACTGGTATGATTGGCTAATTTAGTTAATGGAAGTCTAACTTTATTATTGAATTCGAAATCATAAAAGTCATTGGCATCTTGTGTTAACTCTATTTTTCCTTGATTAACTGCTTTTGCAAATAAGGTTGAGGTATAAATAGTAGCAAAGTTCGCCATTGAGAATAAATTTTCTCTATTATCTTTCAGTACTATCTTACCCTTTTTATTTTCTACTCCAAAGTAATTCACTTGATCGTTGTCAATGATAGCCACTGCAAACTGTCCTTTCGCAGGTAGACCTTTAGCAGATTCTAAAAGAATATCTTGGTTACTTTTCTGTGTTATTGCAGATGCCTTCTTATTATTATCCGGCATATCAATAATGCGGAATCCCTCCAACTCTCCCTGAGAATTGATAGCCAAGTTTAATAATGCTACTTCCTTATTCTCAAACTCTGTTCGGTAAAGAGCCAATTGATTATCGTCTAATCCATAGAACTCTATACTCTTAATATTTCCCATTTTTCCCTTCATCTCAACAAAGAAATTCTTTGCTTGATTGAAAGGCAATTCCTCTTTTAGAGAAGTAGAGAAATACGTGTAAAAGTCATCATAATCTTCCGAATTATAATCTTTTACAAAGGTTTCAACTATTACATTTTTTTCTTTCTCTTGAGCATGTACTACACCTATTGACAGTAAGGTCAATAAGAAAAGAATCTTTATACGCTTCATATATCATCTAACTTTATCCTCTAAATATATTAGTAATTTTACAGATAACATTCTTTTTAACAATAATTCAATATTTTTTTACAATAATAT
>NZ_WSPP01000254.1:0-3900 GCF_009767705.1 Myroides sp. LoEW2-1
GTTTTCTTACTGACTCTTCCCATAATTATAAAGTTATCATTTTTTGAAAACACTATCTTATTTATAGTATCTTAATTGTCCACTTTTTGCTGACGATTTACATATCTCTTCTCTAGCGCTGTATCTAACAATGTAGTAATAACATCTACATCAGTAGTAGCGAAGACTTTTGCTAACTCTTTTTCCTCAATAAATTTATAATCAGTAATTAGATTGACAAAACTTAAATGGCGATAAAACTGCTGTATCCCTAATGGGTGAAAGACAATAACGACTCTGTGCACTCTCCCCACCTGCTTCACATGAAGTATGTCTTCTCTAATAGGAGTGAATATCTGATAATCATCTGCTCCTTTATTAAACGCCATCGATCCATCACTAGCTAGCTGATGAGAGGCGTAGATAGAGATTGTATTATTATAATGAGGAAAGCACTGGTACTCTCTCACCTCATTATTGGGCTTTATATCTAAGTAGTAATAGTCCACATACTTCTTTACTAAAGCACTATTAGGACTAAAGGTTTCAAAAATCTCTTTCATTACCGCTTAATTTATTTAGTTATACATTACTTACCTCTACTCTATCCCTATTATTAAGTCCACTCGTTTAATAGTATCCCCCATCGGTTCTATATCACTATCTGACAAACTTCTATTCCACTCAGCATTCCATTCTTTTGGGCACTCTGCTGTACTCCCCATAAGACTCTGATAGTGGCTTTTAGCATAATTAGATGGTAGTAATTCTATTGCGTTTATAAATCTTATCTCTATAAGTTTAACTCCTTTATACGAAGGTATTATAAAACCTCTTTAGTAAACTTGATAAAGCACAATCTTTCTAAAATATTTTTATTACAATTTGGATAGCTAAACACAATAGTCGTTTTAAAGGATAAGCCATTTTATACTACATCGTACACACCTTATAACGAGATAAATATATCAAAAAAAAAGCTACTACATTAAACGTAAAAACCATTATTGTCAGTAAATTGCATAAAAACAATTCATCGACAATGGAAAAGAAATTAGTAGTAATCACAGGTGCTAGCTCTGGCTTCGGTATGGAACTAGCTAAAGAATTCGCTAACAGTGGACATCCTCTACTATTATTAGCGAGAAGACTGGATAAAATGGAAGCTTTAAACTTACCAAATACACTATGCAAAAGTGTAGATGTAGCTAATAAAGATGCTTTCGAAAAAGCAATCCGTGAAGCTGAGGCAATATATGGCAAGACAGACTTATTAATTAATAATGCAGGTGTAATGCTATTAGGTGATTTAGCTACTCAGGATCCTCAAGAATGGAAACAAATGCTTGATATCAATGTATTAGGTGTCATGAACGGTATGCAAGCTGTAATGGGAGATATGAAGGATAGACAAACAGGAACTATTATCAATGTATCCTCAATAGCTGGTGTATTACCCTTTCATAATCACGCTGCCTACTGTGCTAGTAAATATGCTGTAAGAGGAGTAACACAAACTGCTCGTTTAGAACTTAGTCCTTATAATGTGCGTATTATTTCTGTTGAGCCTGGAGCAGTAGCAACAGAGCTCTTAAGCCATACAACTAGTGAAGATATTAAAGAGGGCTATAAAGAGTGGATGAAATCATCTGGAGCAAACCGTATTCAAGCTATTGATGTAGCGCGTACTATCAAATTTGCTTACGACTTACCTCAGAGCGTATTATTACGAGAACTGATTATCTCAGATACAAAACAAAACGCTTAAAATAACAAAACGCTTATAGCTATAAACTATAAGCGTTTATTTTTACTTTATATTGTGCATTGAAATCTGGAAATCACTTGGCCTGACATTAAACAATTGCTGAAAAGTATTGCTAAAAGCAGCAATATTAGAATAGCCAACATCGAAGGCTATTTCACTCACATTCTTATCTGTACTCATCAGAAGCTCCATAGCCTTAATCATTCTTACCATCTTTAAATATTGCAAAAACGAAATATCTAAATGAGATTTAAATAATCTTGTCAACGTCCTCACACTATAGCCAAATAACTCAGCTATTCCATTTAGAGTTAATGCTTCTCCTAAATTCTTTTGCATATACTCTGTGATCAACAACATTTTAGGCTCTTCTGTTGTAGGCAATTGAATAGAAAATGATTTACCTGGATGCTGCATAATATAGTGCTTCATCGTAGATAAAAACTCATACACCCAAGTATCAGGTAGGATAATTCCCTTCCACTGCCTAGCATAGATCAACATCTCATACATCAAATTACTCACTGGATAAATGTATAGGCTTCCCAAAAAACGTAACAGTTGTTAATTCGAAATTACTATTTTTACACTAAACAAACTAAGCAATAATCTGTAATTGTATGGAGATCGAAAAACAACATCAATACTTTATTCAAGCGTTAAACAATAGACTTTGTCTGTTACAACAAAACATGGTAGCCAATTTGAAAATGCTTTTTGAAGGAGATTA
The DNA here is from genome assembly GCF_009767705.1 of Myroides sp. LoEW2-1. Taxonomy (NCBI): domain Bacteria; kingdom Pseudomonadati; phylum Bacteroidota; class Flavobacteriia; order Flavobacteriales; family Flavobacteriaceae; genus Myroides; species Myroides sp. LoEW2-1. The sequence goes on from NZ_WSPP01000254.1 coordinate 2,478, forward strand.
TCTACCCTTAAAAAATGAATATTCCTTCGAGTCTATCGAATGTTTTTACTTTGAGTATATGTATGATTCTTTAGACATTGTGGTTTGGGCACAGGACATACAAGAGGATGTGATTTCTATTGGTGCCAAGAAAATGCTATCAGACATATCAGACTCCATCTTTTCAAAGGAGTTAGATAGAGCCTTTTACGACTTAGAAGAACAATGGGGAGAAACCGAAGAAGAACTGGATGCTTTTGACAAGTTAACAGAACAACTAGATCAAAGCAAAGATGAAATACTTACCAAATGGTTTGTAGAATGTTGGATAGAAGCAAAAAAAGACAGCGCCTACAACCAAAGGGGATTCTTTAGTATACACGATACAATATACCGCACTTGCCTACCCTAAATACACATTGTTTAAAGAAACTTTAGCTAAGATTCCCTTTAAGCTATAAAGCGCCTTAGATTACATCTTTCACCATTAAACTAACACACTTTGCCATTGTCCAAACAACTCCAGAGGAATTGATTCAGCAAGCGCCTTGGAATTGATATCATCTCCTATAACCCTATACTGAAACTCATACCCTTGTTTAAACAAGTCAAAAGCCACAAACTGCATTAGCCTTGTACTATTCTCTATAGAATCAAATGATGGTAATACCACAGGCTGTACATCCACTATCTCATTACTTTGCCTCCATTTAACAGCAATGGCTATAGCGATTAACTCCGCATTTTCAATTATCCCGTATAAGTTTTGTTTTTCAAAATCAACTGATAACGCATCTACACCACTTGCAATTAGAGATGATTCAAACCCTTTGAGTAATGCTGAATCTTCTGCTAACAACTTGCGAACACCAACTGTACTAATAATCCCATCTTCAAAATCATCTATCAAATCTTCTTTTTCTAATTCACCAAAGTAGTAAAGCCCATAAACACATGAGAGTCTCAACCCCATCTGCTTTACAATAGAGTGGAATATTTCCAAGCTCATATCCTCTTCTTTTGCAATTCGTTTGGCAAACTCACTACTCGCACAAACAGTAGCAATACAATGTCCATTGTTCATTTTCACAAGGGCAATTTGTTCACTTTCACTTACATTTTTACTAATTAGTAAGGTCAACAGTTCATCGGTATGTAGAAGTTTTGCCCTCCATAAGTTGTTTAGCCCAATACTTTTGGATTACATCGGAAAAAATGCGATTCATTTTAAAGTCAGTTTAAAGCTACAAAGCTAAGTAGTTATTGCCATTATTAATACTTTATTATATCAATAACACTTTGTTTACACAAAAGATAAACCTAACCTTCAGATTAACACAATAAAAAAAACAATTACCAACAAAAGTAATTTATGTTGTAAAATAAGTAAATAACACCTTAAAATACAATTCAGATGCACAGTTATATCCTCTTATTCTTAAAC
>NZ_WSPP01000255.1:0-478 GCF_009767705.1 Myroides sp. LoEW2-1
CCTACTTTACTAGCAAAGGACAAAACAGCTATACATGATTTAAAGCTCTGTTCTACAAAGGTTTGTTTGTGCAGTATTTTCCCAATAAAAGCTTTTGTTTCAGGGCCTATTTTATTGGCCCAACTAATAAAATACTCTTCACTCCAACCTGCATTATATTGACTTTTTGGCGGTAAATGCTCCTTTAAGGTTGAGTATCCACTAGTTCTCCTATTACGAGGATGAACAGCAATGCGTTGATAGTTATGATAGATTTCAACAATATTTTGATCTACAATAAGAGTTACTTTCTTTCCTAAGTACTGATATGGAACACTGTAGTGGTGTTTGTCCTCTCTAAAATCAACGTGATAGTTTTTTAATACAGTAGCTGTTTTATAAGTTTTAATTGGATATAAATCGATTGGTAAAGCTTTAAGAGCTTGTTTTTCAAAATCCAAGAACATCTCTGTTCGGCTGCTTTGTTTCTTCTGAAAAG
>NZ_WSPP01000028.1:0-43924 GCF_009767705.1 Myroides sp. LoEW2-1
ATATATACAAATTTAACATTGAAGTTTTTTAAATATATTTTCCTTCTTGCTGTAGGTGTATTTCTTTACTATTTATTAAAGGATACTGCACCTTTTATGTATAAAGTATACAAGGAGTTCTTTTCAACAGAATCAGCTATACCAACAGCTATAAAGAAAATGGTTACTTACAAAAAGTATGAAACGACAATTATTGCAAAAGGGAGAATAGAATCTGATATAACTGTATTTTCGTATCAACCAGAACAGGTTACTTTAAAACTGCAAACAGCTGATCAAGAGGTTTTCGAATATGTAACAGTTAGAGACGGTATAAATTACTATCAATTAGGAGATCAAGTAAACTTATATCGCGATACCAAAACAAGTAAGCAATATATATTCGATTATGATCAGCAAACTGACATACTAATACAACTCGCAGTTATTCAATTAGTTCTTTACTCTATTGGTAAAATGTCCACCTCGTTAAAAGGACGCTATGGAAGTCTTATAATTGTAGGTGTTCAATATATACTTAGACTTCCTACATTTACTTGTCTAATGCTTTTGTTAATATATCTCAATATCGATCTGGCCAATAGGGTAGAAAATGGAGATAGGATACCAATATATTTAGTTACATTCTTTGGAAGTATCCTATACATAGTCTTTATTATTAAGCTTTATCTCTATATCTCAGAAGCTAAAAAAGACAAATAAGCTCATTTCCTAAATATGAAAAAATATATTATCAAGAAGATTCCACTTATTGCGTTAGTTTTATTCTTAATCTTTGTACTATATCCCTATCGTCACTTTCCGATGGCATTTGTCAATATGATTTCTTCTTCAGAAATGCCATTAGGTAAGCATATCATAGCAATTACCTCTTATGACAAATTAAAAGGAACAGTACAAGATATAAAACAAAATAGGAGAGAGATTGAGAAACATATAGGTCTACTCAATGAGAAAGGGGAATACATAAAACACAAAGTAGATTCTAACGAATACGATTTCTACAAAACAGGCAAACAGATAACTTATTACCAAAATCCTTTCAGTCAAGAAACTTATGTCTTTGATTTGGAAACCCAAATATACCTGATAATTCAGATAGGTTTTGGATTGTTAGTTGTTTTTTTCTTAATGTCTAAACTCAGAAAGCTATTAAGTACGAAGTTTAAGTTTATTTATCTATTGTATATCTACTTATTTAAACCACTATTTTACACTCCTTTAGCTGCACTTATCATCTATACTAATATAACCCTTTATCAGTCTGTAACTGAAGAATCCATAGATTATCCCTTGAGTATCGTTATACATATCTTATCTGGTATCGCTTTGATAATCTATTTATATGATATGATCATACTTTTGTACTACTATACGAAAACTAAAAATAAAAGAATAATTAATTCACTTCAGTAGAATATTAGTTTTTAAGAGAATAATAAACAACAAAGGGACACAGTACGCATCCCTTTATTATTTTGCTATCCAATATGGTATTATTCGAAATCACCTAATATTCACTTGCTTTATCTAACAACACTAATTCATCACTTGTTAGCGCAATTTCTAATGCCTTAAACAAACTGTTCAATTGTTTATCAGAAGTAGCACTCACTATGGGAGTACTTATTGTTGGTTGATGTAATTGCCACGCAATCGCTATTTCTGCAATTGTTGCATTATGCTGCTTTGCTACATCCTCGCATTGAGCGATTATGCGAAGTCCCCTTTCATTGATATATCCCTTAACCATTTCTCCTCTCGAACTACCTTCAATATCTTTTAATGATTGGTACTTCCCACTTAAGAAGCCACTCGCTAAGGCAAAATAAGGCATTACAGCCAGCTTATCTTGTGTAACAAAGTCAATATACTCTTGCTCATACTTCTGGCGGTCATAAAGGTTATACAATGGCTGGAGCGCAATATACTCAGACCAGCCTTTATCTCTGGCAATAGAGTTACTACTTTGTATGCGGTCAACCTCCAAGTTAGATGCACCAAGATATCTAACTTTACCTGCTCTTACTAAGTCATTAAAAGCATTCATCGTCTCTTCAACACTTGTACCCAAATCATCGTGATGAGAGAAATACAAATCGATATAGTCTGTGTTTAATCTCTTTAGGGAAGCATCAACACCCTCTATGATCTGTTTTGTTGATAAACCACGTTCAACGCCTTTCATACTTCCTCCTACTTTAGTAGATAGCACAATGTCGTGACGACGTTTATTTTGCTTTAACCACTTACCTATTATAGTTTCTGATTCGCCTCCTGAATTTCCTGTTACCCAATGAGAATAATTATTTGCCGTATCTATGAATACCAAGTCATTATCAAAAAGCTGATCTAACATCCGAAATGATTCCCTTTCATCTAATGTCCAACCAAATACATTGCCCCCAAACGACAACCTTGGAACCATTAAGTCCGATTTACCTAATCTATATTTACTCATAATTTACTTATCATTTACCTCTCTAAATTACACAATAAAAAAAGGAGATCATTACTGACCTCCTTTTTTATGATATATTTTGTATAACTCTTAGAAGTTATAACGCAATGTAAAGTTCCAAGCTCTACCGTTTCCGAAGAAAACTTCGTTAGCAGTGTCAACACCTTTCCAGTTGTTACCTGTTGCTTTTGAATCACCTTCGTGAATATTAGTTCTTGAATAAGAAATATAAGTAGTATCAAATACGTTGTTTACGTTTACACGCATAGTAACGCTATTTTGTTTTTCTTTTCCTACTTCCATTTTATAAGATAATCCAGCATCAAATAAATTGAATGCAGGTAACTTAATAGATCCTTTATGTTTTGAAGTACCAAAGTCATTTGGATTAATAGCTGCATAGAATTTATCATTGTAACGGAAGTTACCATCTACTTTTAATCCTGGTAAAATTTCATAAGCTGCTCCTAAATTGAAGATAAACTGTGGTGCATCACCAACTTTAACACCATCTAAGTATAAAGTCTTGTTCATTGGAGCATTTGTATTTGGATCAAGAATTGGTTGATTAGTTCCCTCATCTAAGAAATCTGCAGAAACATTACCTTTATATTGCCAATCTCCCCAAGATAAAGATCCTGTAATATCTAAACGATCAATTGGATTATAAATAAAGTCAAGTTCCATTCCCACGTGTACTTGTTCAATTCCATAAAGGTTAGCATAACCTGGAGTCTGTACACCATCTTTTCCTACACCAAAGATATCTCTTTCAAATACACGTTGAATTCTATCTTTCCAAGATGTGCGGTATAAGTTAAGGTTAGCTCTGAAGTTATCAAGACGCAAACCATACCCTAACTCTAATCCAAAAATCTTTTCATTTTTCAAACTTGGGTTAATATCATTGCTATTATTGATATAAACACCATTGTTCATAAATGGCTGACGAGAGAAGTACCCAGAGTTAACGAACACATTGTGGTTCTCGTTAATATTGTAGTTAAAACCTCCTTTTACACTACCTCCTGAAAGACTTTTCCAAGAAGTTTTATATGTATCAGCACCTTCAGCTTCATTTCTATTATATCTCATATAGTCAATTCTTCTGAACCACTGATTTGAGATAGACCCTTGAACAAACACAGTTAAATTGTCTTTGCTGTACTCTACTTGACCAAATCCACCTAACCATTTAACGTTACCGTCATTGTCATAAGCAACTTTATCTCTTTTACTCCAATCAACCCAAGGATTAGCAGGAGCTTTACTGTTATAAGTAGAAGAAATAACTCTTTGTCCATCAGTTTTGTGTTCAACATCCACATACCCTTGTGCACCTAATAAATCATCTAAAACTTGGAAGTGGTATCCAACATAAGTACGAGCATCAACTCCAATATCAAAATTCCAATTCTCGTTAACTTTAGCGTTTAAGTTCATCACAGTTCCATACCAGTCATGTGAATTTACACTTGTACGACGAACAAAACCATTGTTTTTATCAGAATAATACTCTCCGTTGATACGCTTTTTATCAGCTCCAAAATCTGCTACATGCTTTCCTGAGTTCCAAGCAGCGATATCATCGAAACGAATATTACCGTACATGTCCTTAAACATTGCATCTCTTTGGCTTTTACCGTTGATTTTACCAATTGAACCATTTCCTCCTCCACGGCCCCAAGAACCATAAGCAACAGTATTCAAAGTAAAAATATCATTAATTTTATAATCCCAGTTTAATGAAGCTACTGGTTTGTTATAGAAGTTACGAGCCCAAGAATAACCTTCTCCATTATACGTTCCATAATCAGGATTATATCTTCTATTTGGCTTACCGTCTCCACTATACTTTAAGTAATCTTCAATTGTTGGGTTAGTACTTCTTTGATTGTGCCATTGATTTGCACCTGTAAAAGTAAACTGTACATTGTGTTTACTATCTTTTGATCTATACCCTAAACCTAAGAAATAAGCAACACTTTCGAAATCTGTCCCTTGAACATAACCATCACCTCTTGTATAAGACATCAAGATAGAAGCAGACAATCCGTTATCTAAAATTCCTGTATTATACGAAGCTGATCCTTTGAAATAGTTATCATTACCGATACCAGCAGATAATGAACCTCCTTCTTTCATATCAGACGTTTTTGTCAAGATATTCATTGTACCTCCTACAGAAGAAATAGCAATTTTAGAAGATCCTAATCCACGTTGTACTTGTACTGCTGAAGCCACATCTTGAGCACCAGCCCAGTTAGACCAATACACAGAACCACCTTCCATATCGTTAACAGGCATACCATTAACTAATACAGCAACGTTCTTTTGGTCAAATCCACGGATATTAATTTTAGAATCTCCAAATCCTCCTCCTCCTTGAGAAGCATACACTGATGGAGTAGTGTTTAAAATTTCAGGAAACTCTTGAGAACCAAGTTTTTCTTGAATAACAGAAGCTTTAATTGTAGAAACAGCTACTGGTGTCTTACGGTCTTTTGCTACGTCAGCAACTCCCATAATAACAATGTCCTCAAGCATATTTTCATCTGCGTTTAGAACAATTGTTCCCAAGTTAATTTTATTGTCAGCCCCAACTTTAAAAGGTACTGTTTTTGTTTTAAATCCAATGAAAGAGATCGTAATCTCACCACTGTCTTTTGAAACATTTAGTTCAAAATCTCCATCCATTCCTGTCGATGTACCATTTTGACTACCTTTAACTAATACTGTAGAACCTGGTAAACCTTGTTTAAACTCATGGTCTACTACAATACCTGTTACTTTGTTTTGTGAAAGTGCAGATGCTGATGCGAGTACAACTACGCAAGATAGCATCCAGTTCTTCAAATTTTTCATTGTAAAAGTGTAAGTGATAAATTATTTTTTTCGCAACAAATGTACAAAAACATATAACCTTAATGTTATGTAGACATTAATTTTAACTTTTTACTTCTATTTAGAAAAATTCTAAATCCTAATTCGATAAATAATAGTTGATTAAGAAGCTTGTAGAACAGTCGTGCTCACTGACTTTTTTTGACTTTATCTCCTCCTGAATATTCTTTGCTAAAACTTTTCCATACTCCACGCCAAATTGATCAAAGCTAAAAATGTTCCAAATAATTCCCTGAACAAAAGTCTTGTGTTCATACATTGCAATAATCTGACCTAAAGTTTCAGGGGTCAACTGTTCAAACAAAAAGGTATTTGTTGGCTTATTTCCTTCAAAATCTCTGAAATTCCTCAACATTTCTAATTCGCCTTCTTGCCTTTTTCGACCGCGCTTCCCTTTTAACAAAGCTTCAGTTTGTCCAAAAAAATTAGACATCAATATATCGTGGTTTGTCTTGTCCTTGTCGTGAAATGGTTTTATAAATCCAATAAAGTCAATAGGAACAACCTTCGTACCCTGATGAAATAATTGGAAAAATGCGTGTTGGGCTGTAGCTCCAACTTCTCCCCATATCAAAGTACCTGTTTGATAATTTACAGGCTGACCTTCTCTGGTTTTATCCTTGCCATTGCTCTCCATGATCATCTGCTGTAAGTGAGCAGGCAGACTGCGTAGTAAACTGCTATAAGGCACAATAGCTTCAGTCTCGTATTGATAGAAATTATTATACCATACACTAAGCAATGCCAGAATAACAGGAATATTTTGATCAAAATCAGACTGTCTAAAGTGCGTATCCATTTGATAAGCCCCCTTCAACAATCGCTCATAATTGTCATACCCTAAAGCCAAAGAAATAGAAATACCTACTGAGCTCCATAAAGAAAATCTTCCCCCAATAAAATCCCACATAGGGAAAATATTAGTTTCTTTAATACCAAAAGCAATCGCTTCTTGATTGGCAGAAGTTACAGCAACAAAGTGCTGTTCAACACTCCCTATAATATTTGAATCTAACCAAGCTTTGACATGCTTAGCATTTTCAATTGTTTCTTGCGTAGTAAATGTTTTAGATACAACCAAAACCAAAGTAGTTTCAGCATTTAGTTTTGCCAATAGAGGAAACAAATAATCATCATCTATATTCGATACAAAGTGAACGTTGAGCTGATTACTATAATTATCCAATGCCTCGACAACCATCTTTGGCCCCAAATCAGATCCACCTATACCGATATTTATAACATCTGTTATTGCCTTACCTGTAGCTCCAAGATACCTGCCTGAAATGACATCATTCGAAAATAACTTTATCTTTTCTCTTGTCTTGTAAACCTCTTTTGAAACATCCTCTCCGTCGACAAAAATAGGTTGCTGAGAAAAATCTCTTGATACAGTATGAAGAACCGCCCTATCTTCAGTTACATTAATCTTATCACCCGTAAACAGAGCCTCTATAGACTGTTTTAAATCTACTTCATTAGCTAAATCCAGCAGCAACTTCATTGTTTCTGCAGTCACCTTATTCTTTGAATAATCTAACAACAATGAATTCCATTTTACATGAAAGTCATTAACTCTATCAGCATTTTCAGCAAACAAATGCTGCATCTGTACAAATTCCATCGATTTAAAATGCTCACTTAACTTCTTCCAAGCATCTGTTCTTGATGGATTAACACTTTTCAACATGTAACTACTCTTGTAAAAATTTTGTTTGTATAACCTTATCTAATTCTGCTTTCAAAGGTACGATATGTTCTTTAAATGACGGTATATCTTTTTTATCCATTGGTTCAGAATTAGGTAAAACTTGTGAAAGTGGATCTACTTGCACGCCATTTTTCCAAAATCTATAACAAACGTGAGGGCCTGTTGCTAAACCAGTACTACCAACTAAACCAATTGTTTGCCCTTGGTCAACATACTGACCAACTTTCACTAAAATCTTTGACATGTGTAGATACTGTGTTGAATATGTTCCGTTATGTCTAACTTTTACATAATTTCCATTCCCAGCAGTATAACCAGCTCTTTCAACTACTCCTGAAGCAGTTGACATAATAGGTGTTCCTGTAGGAGCCGCATAATCAGTACCATTGTGAGATTTCCATCTTTTTTGTACGGGGTGAAAACGATTCTTAGTATATCGCGATGTTATTCTAAAGAATTTCAAAGGAGCTTTCAAGAACATACTCTTCATTGGACGACCTTCTTCATCGTAATAATCAGTACTCTTAGCACCAGATCGTTTATATGGGAATGAATATAAATCCTTACCTCTGTAATTAAAGTACGCAGCATCAATTTTTGAAATACCAACATACACAGTATCATTGATATACTTTTCCTCAATCGTAACAGCAAATCGATCATCTGGTTGCAACTTAAAAAAGTCAATCGACCATGCAAAAATCTGCGACATTCGCGTTGCCAAAGATTGATCCACACCCTCCTTCTGAAGACTCATTGATAGAGACCCTTCAATAGTTGACGCTATAGTTCTTCGTTTTATCGTAACAGGATAAGTGATTGTATATGCAGTAATAGAATCGCGCAAATCTATCACTTGATATCCAGCAATACTCGGATGGTATATAAATGCAGCTAACTTCTCTGGATCATTTTTATACTTCACTAAAGAATAAGGCTGTCCTACACGCATACCACGCACATTAATCGTATCTTTTACTTTAGTTACGATATTGTGAACTTCAGTAGCTCCAATATTATTCTCTCCAAATATCTTTCCAAGGTTATCTCCACTGCGAATCGTATCATCGACAACTTCAAAATCCTTTAAACTAAATCCATATAATTCAGCGACTACTTCATCAATATGTTCCGAATTATCACTCTCCTCAATTATAACATCATTATTATTATTCTCTTTACAAGCATAAAGAGATAAAACCATCAAAAAACCACAAAAAACTCGCTTCAAACCCTATCTTTTTTTCAACTTAACTTTTACTTACTTTCCCCAATTCTCAATTTCCTCAGAAGACCAAAGTTCTGGAAAGAAAATTCGCTTTTGGTATTGAGGCAACATATACTTCTTCCAATCGCTTCCTCCCGTTGCTTCAGAGGTACCTTCTGGTCCTTCCAAATACTTTAAAGCAGCATTATAATGACCCATTACCCAAGTAATATTAACTGTCCTATCATAATACCTCATCGCCTCAATCAAAGAAGGGGTATCTCTTACTTCTTGAGGCAATTCAACAAATTTCTGCCATAAATTTGTTTTTTCATAATCTTTCATGGCATTAATGAAAACTTTTTTGTACTTATTTTCAAACTCAGCTAACAAATATGACTTTTTACCTGTCTTATAGTCTTTACCGGCTGCCTGCCAATACATCAATTCTAACGCATCCTCCTCTGAAATATTTTGACTTAGTGTACTTTTAAAGCGAAAATCAATCAAATTTCTCCAATCCGTAGAGCCAAACTCTATTAAACGGTACTGAGCACTCTGAAATCCACTTGCTGGAGTTAGTGTCGTTCGAAATTGCATATACTGATTTCGATCCATACCATCCCCCATGATATCAAAAGAGGAAGTAAGCATATCAAAATAACGTGTGATACGCTGTAAACGCTCGACAAAAAAATCAGCTGTTATGTTTTCTTGACTCCCCACTTGATCAATCTCCCATAAAATCATTTTGAACAAAAGTTCATTTATTTGATGATACAGGATAAAGACCATTTCGTCTTTCACAGTAGTTCGTTGTGTTTGCAGGGACAACAGAGAATCAACTTGAATATAGTCCCAATAGGTAAGCGGCTTAGCATATACCAGACCTTCTAAATGCGTATCTAAATTCTGATTAATAGCACCAAACTTATCCTTTAGCGCATCTAACATTTTATCGTGTTCCATAAACTATTTACCTATAACTTCCAACTTCGACACTAAACCACTAAACTCTTCCAAATCTGCTTTCAAAGACCCTACTGCTAAACTGGCTTTAATTCGCAAAGGCACTTTATTATTGTCAGCCGAAACCCATACTGTCAAACTTTCCTTTTCCTTAAAAACGCGACCTGCCATAACGTAAGGTCTAAACTTTAGTGTTTTTATTTTTCCAAAATTAGTCTTTAAAGTCTCCTCTCCTAAATATTTCAACTTAAATCGAAATACCTCCCCATCAAAGAACATATCAATTTCTACTGATTCATTCTTTTTCAGTTCATTCAACTTGGGATATTTTCTCAAATAGTAAAATGCAGAAACAATATCCTGTACGTTTTTCACGATAGGATAAGTATTCTCCTTAGACTTTTCGTAGTCTTTCACTAAAACTTTATTGGATTTGTAATCAAAAAAACCTTCTTGATCCTTCGTATATCCTCCTTCGTCAATTTTTCGAACAAAGCGATGTGGGATCACTTTATCGCGTTCAAAATAACTTTGATAATCATCATATACTTTAAAAAACATCTTTGGCACTCCAGTAGTATAGCCAATTCCTTGTGCATGAAATACAGGAACACCATTCTGAACGGTCTCTGTTAATTTCAATGTTGCAATACCCGCATTCAAAATTCCATAGCTGATACGAAACTTCAAAAACTCACCGGCGTCAAATGCCTTTACATTTTTCTGAGCTGCAACACTTCCAATTTGGAAGAAGATTACAAGAAGAAGAAATAGTTTTTTCATAGTTGATTCTAATTTTATTCAAAAATAGCAAACAAAAAAACCCAGCCAAATAAATGACTGAGTTTTTATGCTATTAACCAACCAAAAAACTATAAATTATGAAAAATTTATTACACTCAAATAAAGCTTATGACGACCTTATTTTTGCGAGTGCAAATGTATAACTTTTTCATTAGCAAGTCAACTCATAATTAGCTTTAACTTACATTTAACTTAATAGTTCTCAAATGTTGGTTTTTTAAGTTTTAATTAACTGAATTTTAAAGGGTTCCTCGCTTTTCTTGCTCCCTTTCAATTGATTCAAATAACGCCTTAAAGTTACCAGCACCAAAACCGCGGGCACCCATTCTTTGGATTATTTCAAAAAACAATGTCGGTCTATCTTCTACAGGTTTTGTAAATATTTGCAATAGATAACCTTCCTCATCAGCATCAATCATTATGCCTAACTTCTGCAATTCTTTAATATCTTCTTTCATCATGTCCATGTGAACACCTAAGCGATTGGGAATCATATCGTAGTAAGATTGCGGTGGAGCTGATAAAAATTCAACACCTCTACGCTTCATAGCAGCAACTGTCTTGATAATATCATCTGTAGCTACAGCAATATGTTGTACCCCCGCCCCATTATAGAAGTCAAGATACTCCTCGACTTGAGATTTTTTCATTCCCTCTGCAGGTTCATTAATTGGAAACTTAATCCTTCCATTTCCATTCGACATTACTTTACTCATCAGTGCAGAGTACTCAGTATTAATTTGTTTGTCATCAAAAGACAAGAAGTTTACAAACCCCATGACATCCTCATACCACTTTACCCAAGTATTCATTTGGTTCCAACCAACATTTCCCACCATGTGATCGACATATTTTAATCCTACTGGTTCAGGGTTATAATCTGTTTCCCACTTTACAAAACCAGGCAAAAATACACCATTGTAGTTCTTGCGTTCTACAAACATATGAACCGTTTCTCCGTATGTATATATACCCGCTCTAACGGTTTCACCAAATTCATCCTTCTCTACGATTGGCTCCAAATAAGATTTCGCACCACGGCTTGTTGTTTCCTCATAAGCTTTACGCGCATCTTCAACCCACAAAGCCACGACTTTTACACCATCTCCATGTTGTACAATATGATTATTCAATTCAGATTCTGCAGTCAACGGAGTAGTCAAAACAATGCGTATTTTATCCTGTACTAATACATAAGATGCTCTATCTCTCACTCCCGTTTCCAATCCTGCATAAGCTAAAGACTGAAAACCAAAAGCGGTTTTATAAAAATGGGCTGCTTGTTTCGCATTCCCAACAATAAATTCAACGTAATCTGTTCCTAACAATGGCAAAAAATCTTGAGCTCCCTCAAATATTTTTTCCAAGCCAAATTCTACAGACTTGACTTCTTTACTCATAATTTATAGTTTTTTAAGTTGTTGTTTTTCTTAATTTTCTGGATCTAACCAAGACTGGTAATATTGCTCATCAGCAATCTTCATCGCTTCTTCTGTTACCATCAATGGCTTAAATGTATCAACCATCACGGCTAACTCTTCCGTGCTAACTTTACCAATAGATCGCTCTGCCGCACCAGGGTGTGGTCCATGAGGGATTCCGGCAGGATGAAGTGAAATATGTCCCGCAGCAATATCATTTCTACTCATAAAATCACCATCTACATAATAGAGAACTTCATCACTATCTATGTTTGAATGATTATATGGTGCAGGTATCGCTTCTGGATGATAGTCATATAGTCTTGGCACAAATGAACAAATTACAAAGGCATCGGTTTCGAATGTTTGATGCACAGGAGGTGGTTGGTGAATCCTCCCTGTAATAGGTTCAAAATCGTGAATAGAAAAAGCATATGGATAATTATAACCATCATATCCCACGACATCAAATGGATGTGTAGCATAGATCATATCAAATATCTCATCTTGTTTGCGTACCTTAATCAAGAAATCACCTTTTTCATCGTGTGTTTCAAGTTTATCTGGTCTGCGAATATCGCGTTCACAAAAAGGTGAATGTTCAAGTAGTTGTCCAAACCAATTGCGGTATCTTTTCGGTGTGTAAATAGGCCTACGCGACTCGACAATAAACAATCTATTGTCCTGCGTATCAAAGTCCATTTTATAAATTATTCCACGGGGAATTAATAGGTAATCTCCGTATTCAAATTTTAAGTTACCCAACATGGTGCGCAACGTTCCCGTGCCACGATGAACAAAGATTAACTCATCTGAATCCGTATTTTTATAAAAGTAATCCTCAGTTGATTTCTTAGGAGCAGCCAAAACAATGGTACAGTCGCTATTGGTCAAGACAGCTTTACGGCTTTCTAAAAAATCATCCTCCGGTCGAACTTCAAACCCTCTAAAACGATAAGATTGAATATTATTTGATTTGGCTACTTTTGGCGCAACACTATACTGCCCCAAAATCTTCTTTACCTGTGTAGGTCGGTGTACATGGTACATATTGGTAGACATTCCGTCAAATCCAATGGTACCGAATAATTGTTCGTAGTACAAGTCCCCATTCTCTTTTCGGAAAATGGTGTGACGTTTAGGGGGAACTTTCCCTAATTGATGATATAAAGGCATACTTATTTATATTTTTTGGTTGGTAATAGATAATATAAAAGTAATGTTACCTCATTCAGGATTTCTCTTGATGAGGAACTTTAAATAAGCCAATAAACCGTCCCATTGTATTTTCATAATATCACAAATATCGAAATAATTTTATCTTATGCAAATTTTTATCCAAATATTATTTCACATACCACAATTTTAATACCTCAACATTAACTATATCACAAAAAAGGGGCACTTGGTAAAACCAAATGCCCCGAAAATTATAATTTCATCATTGAATCTTCTTCTAAAACCAAAAACCAACGGCAAATACTGTGTAAGTTCGACCCGTATCAGGCGAATACGTAAATTTTGCTTCGATTGGTCCCAAAACGGTTTGCATACCATATCCTACAGCATATCCAGAGTATTTAATCTTCGAAAACCAATTCGAAGTTGAAAAAATATCTTCTCCTGCATTAGCGTAGTTTGCTGAGAAATTGATGTGGTGCTTTTTAAAAATTTCATAATCTAACTGTATGGTACCAGCAATAAATGAATCTCCTCCAATCCCCAACAAATCATATCCATAGAATGGAATCAAATTATCGCGATCTGCAAAACCATAGCCTCCCAAAGCATATCCAAATCCAAAGCTCGGTAGATTTCCGATTACTGCACCTAATCTTGATTTTAAATCAATCGCTAATTTGTCCGTTATGCGCGTTGCATACCCTACTTGACCAGTTATAGTAGAAAAGTTCTTAAAATTATCTCTAAAATCACTGGAAAGGAAGAAATTCCTATACTCTCCCTTCAACAGAAAACCGCTGCGAGGAAAATACATATTGTCATAGGTATCAACTAAGACATTTACAAAACCTCCCAAATAATGACTCGCGTCAAAACGCGCATCTTCTTGCCTTAAGGTCTTACTCTTTATATCTAAATATCTATGCTCAAATCCAACGCTTAACAAATACTTTTGTTGATAAAAAGTCTGAAAGTACAACCTGTTTTCAAGATCTGCATAATCGACATTGAACTTACTTGGAGCACCATCTATATCAAGATCCCCGCCTGTTGCTTCTACCATCATGCTATAAGGTAAATCTCGACTAAACTTATTGTACTTTGAATTGATTCCAACACTCCAATAAAAACCGTTATCGACAAAATAATTAAAATTATATCGCACATTATCGCCAAGAGCTAAATCAATCGAGGCAACGTCACTTTTCAAGAATAGCTTCTTCTGTGTAACATTTACTAATGCAGCTGCTTTATACAAAGCGTCATAATGCACCCCTAATTTTAAATAGCGATTCACCGGATTCTCTACAAGATCCATATCTAAGTCATCTCCTTCTCCAGTAGTACTGCGATTAAACTTATAGGAAATGCTACTGAAGTTTTCTGTTCCGTTCAATTGTGTAATCCCCTTGTCTAACTGATCAAAAGAAACTTTGCTAAATGGCTTAAAACCAAGCTTACCGTGAACATAACGCTGAGTGTACTTGCTTAAACCATCAATATTAATATCTTTTATATTCAGAGAGTCAGTGTATTTCTCAACATAGTGATTCTCCTTTACTTTTGGAGTACCACCTATCGCTCTAAGTTCATCTATCACCTTTTCTGTCGCTTCCTCTCCTCTTTTAATAATCACCTCACCGGAGTCAAAAGATACCACAGAATACCCTACAATATCAGGTTTAATATAAATATTCGTAAAAGGCTTTTTAGCGTTCATTTGGTTGATTGTCGAGAAATTTGAAATCTGCAATAACAAATCTGGAGCGCCTTCCATCTCTTCACTCGTTTTCAAACCATCTTGCACATCAACCCCGATAATAACCTCAGCCCCCATCTTCTTAAGCTCGTGAAGTGGGTAGTTATTAACAACTCCTCCGTCAATTAAAAATCGACCGTCGATCTCTACTGGCGCAAATAATGAAGGAAAAGCACCACTGGCCAAAATAGCTTGGGGCAGATACCCTTTATCTAATACAACCGCCTCCCCTGTCTCAGCATCTGTAGCAATACATAAAAACGGGGTCTTTAATTCGCTAAAATCTCTTATATGACGGACATGTGCCAACAACTTATTCATCAAGTTATAATTGTACATCCCACGTGATAAAGCTTTTGGAAAACCTATTTTAAAATTGTTAAATGGCAGCGTCAAAGCGTATATTTCGTCATTCTTCTTTTCATAGAATGACTTGGAAATACGAGGAATATAATCCTTTATAAGAGCCGACACATCAATTGAGTTAAAAATGGAATCCAGCTCCGAAGAAGTATACCCTGCAGCATAAAGTCCTCCAACAATTGCACCCATACTCGTACCTGCAACATAGTCTACCTTTATCCCTTCTCTTTCCAAAACTTTCAACACCCCAATATGTGCTAACCCTTTCGCACCTCCTCCACTTAAAACAAGTCCTATTTTAGGCTTGTGATTTGTCAACGTATCATTCTGGGCTTTAACTCCTGCGGAACCCAACAGAAAAAGTAAAACAAATAGGTATATTTTTTTCATATATTGCTCATTTTGAGCGCTAATTTACTTTAAAATATTCAATTAATAGTTTAGTTTTTGATTTTCCTACCACCTTTTCTAACTCTTCTTCTGAAGCTTCTTTAATCTTTTTGGTAGATTTAAAATGATTCATCAATGTTACTTTTGTCTTTTCACCTATTCCTGGTATATTATCCAATATACTCGTGATCGCATTTTTACTGCGTTGATTGCGGTGAAAGGTAAGCCCAAATCGATGCGCTTCATCTCGAAGGTGAATTATTACTTTCATCGTTTCAGAACGCTTGTCTAAATACATCGGAATGCTGTCTCCAGGATAAAAAATCTCCTCTAATCGCTCTGCCAAACTAATAATAGGAACTTTTCCTCTAATTCCGAGCTTCTCAAGACTTTTTAATGCGACACCTAATTGTCCCTTACCTCCATCTATGACAATCAAATCCGGTAATGCCTCGCCTTCTTCAATCACCCTTTTATAACGGCGATAAACGATTTCCTCCATTGTGTCATAGTCATTTGGCCCAACTACAGTCTTCACATTAAAGTGTCTGTAATCCTTTTTGCTTGGCTTTCCATCTTTAAATACAACACAAGCAGAAACGGGATTTGTCCCTTGAATATTCGAGTTATCAAAACATTCAATATGCCTTGGTTCGCGATTCAAGCGCAAATCCTTTTGCATTTGTTGCATTATTCGATTTACATGGCGTTCTGGATCGACAATTTTAATCTGCTTCATCAAGTCAACACGGTAATATTTAGCATTGCGTTCAGACAAATCTAACAGCTGTTTCTTATCACCTAATTTGGGTACAGTCACTTTTATACTATCTGCCACCTCAACCTCAAACGGAACGATAATCTCTTTTGAATTCAAATTAAAACGCGTTCTCATCTCCGTAATAGCCAGTTCAAGCAACTCTACATCGGTCTCGTCTAACTTCTTCTTCAACTCCATAGTATGTGATCGAATAATAGCCCCATAAGACACTTGCAAAAAATTGACATAGGCTGCAGATTCGTCAGAAATGATGCTAAAAACATCAACATTGCTAATTTTAGGATTGACAATAGTCGATTTGGATTGATAATTTTCCAACAAGTCTATTTTATCTTTCACCTTTTGAGCTTCCTCGAACCTTAAATCCGAAGCTAATTCAAGCATATAGGATTTGAACCCTTTTAAACTCTCTTTGAAATTACCCTTTAAAATATCGCGGATTTCTAAAATTTTCTTTTCATACTGTTGCTCCGTTTCATAGCCCTCACAGGGTCCCATACAATTTCCAATATGATATTCTAAACAAACTTTAAACTTACCAGAACGAATATTACTCGATGTCAAATCTAAAGTACAAGTACGCAAAGGATACAACTCTTTGATTAAATCAATCAAAGTGTGTACGGTCTTAATATTTGTATATGGTCCAAAATACTCAGATCCATCCTTAACCATTCTCCTGGTCATAAAAACACGGGGAAAGGGCTCTCTTTTTATGCAAATCCAAGGATAACTCTTGTCATCTTTAAGCAATACATTATAGCGCGGTTGAAGTCTTTTAATCAAATTATTCTCCAACAATAAGGCATCCGTCTCTGTGGGTACGACGATATGCTTTATGGTCACAATTTTCTTCACTAATACGTTCGTCTTCGCGTTATCGTGAACCTTGTTAAAATAAGAACTAACTCTCTTTTTTAGATTCTTTGCCTTACCGACATACAATATCTTATCGTCCTTATCATAGTATTGATAAACGCCTGGTTGATCAGGTAATGTCTGTATCTGAATCGCTAAAGAAGGGGAAACTTGCATAAGTAAATATTATACTCACAAAAATACTAAAACTATTTATACTCCATACGGATTACAAATCTACGAGAACTGTTAGACGCAATATATTATATCTCTACTGTCGAGTTCCCGATATCACAGATTTAAAATCCATGATACTCTACTCCCTATCATCCCTATATGTTCGGCAGATGATAGCATAGTGATAGGCTTATTATGGTACTTTTTAGCCGACCACAAGCCTATCAATAGCCGACCACAAGCCGACCACCCTTTAAATAAAAGCTAAAAACACCATTATTCATGATTTGTCTGGGTCGATTAAAACGCAAATCCGAAACTTTTAATATCTTCACATTTTGAAAAGCAAGAGTACTATGAAGATACTTGAAGAAACGATACAACCGGGAGAAACTAAAACACTGAACCTCGAAATCGCACGACTACATACAGCGACGAAACTTAAAATACCTGTTATAGTATCAAGGGCAAGAATAGAAGGCCCTACAGTATTGCTCTCTGCTGGACTACATGGAGATGAATTAAATGGAGTAGATATCGTACGTCAGATTGTACATCGCGGAATGAATGTTCCTAAAAGAGGAACTATTATCTGTATCCCAGTTATTAATATATTCGGATTCATCAACCAGTCAAGAGAATTTCCTGACGGTAGAGACATGAATAGGGTGTTCCCTGGTAGTAAAACGGGGTCACTTGCAGGGCGTTTTGCTCATTATCTCGTGAACTATATCTTACCACATGTGGATTACGCAATTGACTTTCACGCTGGAGGTGCGAGCAGATTTAATGCTCCGCAGATTAGAATCGCTCCAGAAAACTTGGAGTTAGAGGAATTAGCAACCATCTTCCACCCTCCCTTCTTATTGTACTCAGCACAGATTGCGGGATCTTTTAGAAATGCTTGTGCCAAGAAAGGAATCAAGATGTTGTTATTCGAAGGAGGAAAGTCCTTGGATATCAATTCTGAGGTATCAGAAATGGGAGTTGAAGGAACTAAGCGATTCTTGCATTCTTTTGATATGTTGAAAGACGAATTTAGTACCTGTCTGCCTAAAGAGAAAATGACTATTATCACCAACTCTATTTGGGTTAGAGCAAAGCGATCAGGCTTACTACACGATCAGGTTAAAATAGGTTCGTATGTAGAAAAAGGAGCTGTATTAGCTGAAATTTCAGATCCTTATGGAAAGGAAAATACTGCAATTAAAGCACCTAATGCAGGCTATATCATCAATGTTAATGATGCCCCTATTGTCTATCAAGGAGATGCTGTATTTCACATCTCAAAAACATTAAAAAAATGAATAAAGAAGAATTAAGATTAAAATATAAAACCTTACGCGATAACTTAGAACTCAATAGAATAGATGACCTCAGTTTAGAGATTGCCAATCAAGTATTACAATTACCCATTTGGGATAAAGTGAACTACCATCTATTTCTAAGTATTCGCAACAAGAAAGAAATAGATACAGAATACCTACTGCAGATATTAGCGGGCAAGGATAAGAATGTAGTCTTATCTAAATCTAATTTTAAAGAGGGAACATTATCACACTACCTCTTGACGGATAACACTACAATAAAAGTCAATAGTTATGGGATTCCAGAACCTATAGACGGCATCCAAGTAAGCGAACAACAACTTGATGTAATCTTCGTTCCTCTATTAGCCTATGACAAGAAGGGAAATAGAATCGGTTATGGCAAGGGGTTCTATGATAGATTCTTAGCAAAATGCAAGCCTGATGTAATTAAAGTAGGATTAAGTTTCTTCCCTCCAGAAGACCTTGTCATCGATGTAAGAGAAGGAGATATCCCCCTTGACTATTGCATCACACCAACAGAAGTATATCGATTTTAAATCATTATAAAACGGGACATTATTAAATTATTGTCTCGTTCTTTTTTTAAGTTCATTTCATCAGACAACGTTACACTTAGCATAATATGATTACATAAAAGGCATTCTATATTAGTCCATTACCGAAAATATTTTTATGTTTAATAAAAATATTAACCAATGATTAAAAATACAATCACTTTACTAACACTTTCTCTTCTAAGTGTAGCATGGGGACAGCATTCGCCAAAATTTGCTTCAACTCCATCGCTAAGTCCCGATGGCAAAACTACTTACTTTAGCTATAACGGCGATATATGGCAAGCTCCAACTGCTGGAGGAGAAGCCTTAAGAATAACAGCATTAGAAGGCAATGAAACTAATCCCCGCGTGTCACCTGATGGCAAGTGGTTAGCATTCACCTCAGGGCAATACGGCAATAAAGATGTTTTCTTGATGCCCCTAACTGGCGGACAAATCACACAGCTAACTTACCACCAGGCCTCTGACGAAGTAGAAAGCTGGAGCTGGGACAGCAAACAAATATACATTACCTCAAATGCCAATAACAACTTTGGCTCCTATGTGATTGACCTAAATGGCGGTACTCCAAAACCCTTATTTACCAACTACTTTAACAACACAAATGGATTAGTCGTTACTCCATCTGGTGAATACCTTTTTACAAGCTCTATGGAAAGCGCAAGTCAGACGACTCGTAAGCGCTATAAAGGAGAGAACAACCCAGACATACTTGGCTATAATCCAACTACGAAAGAATTCAAATCCTACACAGATTATGAAGGAAAGGATTTTAATCCTACCGTTGATAAGCAAGGTAAAATATACTTTATTTCAGATGAGAACAATGGTAACTATAACTTATACACCTTCGACAACGGGAAAAAAGTAGCCTTGACTAATTTCGATACTTCTATCAAAAAGCCTTATGTATCTGCTGATGGTAGCAAAGTTGTCTTTGAAAAAGACTATATGATTTACGTATTTGACACAGCTACGAAATCTGTCACTCCGTTAACTACTACTGTAAATACAAATAAGGCTATTGAAAAGGAACAGTCCTATGTAGTTGAAGATAATATCAGCTACTTCGATGTTTCACCCGATACAAAGAAGATTGCATTCGTTAGTCGTGGGATATTATTCGTATCTGACATCGAAGGAAAATTCATTCAAGCAGTAACGGATGGCAAAGAACGCGTTATGGAAGTAAAGTGGCTAAAAGACAACGAGACTTTGTTGTATAGTCAGACTTTTAATGGATATCAAAACTGGTTTAAAAGATCCGCTAATGGCAAGGGAAATCCCACTCAATTAACTAATGATAATCGCAACAACAGAGATATTACTTTAAACAAAGAAATGACTAAGGCGGTCTATCTTAGTGGACGAGATGAAGTGAGACTATTAAACCTAAAGGACAATACTTCTAAAGTAATTGTCAAAGACGAAATATGGGCATTCCAAAACTCAACTCCTTCTTTCTCTCCTAATGGGGAATATGTACTATTCACTGCTAAGCGCAATTTTGAAGAGGACATCTTTATTCACCACATCACAAAGAATGAGACAATCAACTTAACGAATACTGGAGTAGCCGAGTCTGCGCCATATTGGTCTCCTAATGGCAAGCATATCTACTTTATGAGTGATCGACTTAATCCTTCTTATCCATTGGGAATGCAGAATCCGAGTATCTACCGTTTCGCTGTTGATTGGCAAACAGAAGCCTTTAAATCTGATCAATTTGACAAGTTATTTGTCGATAAGAAAGAGGAAATCAAAAGTGAAATAACAAAGAAGGATAAAAAAACACAAGATAAAAAGGCAAATTCAACAAAGATAGACGGCAAGATCGTCACTTCTATCAAAGTAAATACGGATGGATTACTTGACCGAATAGAATTAGTAAGTGATCGCTTTGGCAATCAATATAATCCGATCGTATTTGCAGATGATACGAAAGAAGTGGTATTCTATAACACAAATCAAGAAAACGGAAAAAGCAATTTATACAAGACAGTTTACGAGGACTTTGAAGATAACAAAAGTGAAAAAGTATTTGACAAACGCGCTGATCAATTGCTGAAACGAAATAAGAATGTGTACGCTTTAATCGGAGGTAATATCTATAGCTTCGAGTTAAGTAAAGGAAAACCTGAGCAGATTAAAATCAAGCACAACTTTACAAAAAACTTAGCAGATGAGTTTAACCAAATGTATTATGAAACATGGGCTGGTGTAGAGGAAAACTTCTACGATGAGACGTTTCACGGCATAGATTGGAATAAAATGAAAGACCATTTCGCTCAGTATTTACCTCATGTAAACAGTAGAAGTGACCTCCGTATCTTACTGAACGATATGTTGGGGGAATTGGGATCTTCTCACTTGGGATTCAATACTACGGGAACGGAGGAGAAAACCAAACTGAACTATAGAACATACGACACAGGTATTGTATTTAGTACGGACAAGCCATATGAAGTAGAACGCATTGTGCGTAAATCTCCAGCTTATGCCACAGATATAAACATTAAACCAGGGGATGTATTAACCAAAGTGAATGGCCAAGAGGTAGCAGACAAAGTGAATAGAGATACTTATTTTACCTTCGCAAATACACAAGAAGAAATAAGCTTAACTTTCAATAGAGCAGGTAAAGAAATTACCTCTAAACTACATCCAATTTCCTTCATAGAAATGAAATCACTTTTGTATGACGAATGGATATATACAAACAAACAACGCGTAAATGACCTTAGCAACAATCGCATTGCCTATTCGTATATGAAAAATATGACGTCAACTGAGTTAGACAGATTCTTACTTGATATGGTAGAACAAGAAGCTAACAAGGAAGGGGTTATCTTAGACTTGCGTTACAATACTGGGGGCAACGTACACGACAAGGTATTAAACTTCTTATCACAAAGACCATATTTACAATGGAAATACAGAGAAGGGAAGTTAACAGTACAGAGTAACTTCACTCCAAGTGGCAAACCAATAGTACTGCTTATCAATGAATCATCTCTGAGTGATGCCGAGATGACTGCTGCAGGATTTAAAGCGTTAAAGCTTGGTAAAATTATCGGTCAAGAGACTTATAGATGGATTATCTTTACCTCTGGCAAGAGCTTAGTTGACGGTTCTTCGTATAGACTACCTTCGTGGGGTACATATACTTTAGACGGGCAAAACTTAGAAAAAACAGGTGTTGCACCAGATATTTACGTTAAAAACACTTTCGTAGATAGATTAAACAACAATGATCCTCAACTTGAAAGAGCTGTACAAGAAATTTTAAAAGAAATCAAATAGCCCTATAACAAAAATGAGCTTCCAAATGGAAGCTCATTTTTTTATGAATTTTTAAAAATCTTTTTATTAAATACGATTAGGATACCTACTCCGACAGATATTGCCACATCAGCTAAATTAAATATAGCATTAAAAAAGGTAAAATACTTACCTCCCCATATAGGTAACCACTCTGGCAATGTACCTCTCCAAATAGGGAAATAAAACATATCTACAACCTTTCCGTGAAACCAAGTACCATAAGGATCATCCGAAAACAATGTCGCTATTTGTGAAGGCGTACTCTCATTGAATATTACACCATAAAAAACAGAATCAATTATATTTCCTAAAGCCCCAGCTAATATCAAAGCAATCGCCACTATCAAATAATTTGACTGTCTCTTTTTTATTGAATCATTTAACCACCAAAAAATACCACAAACAGTGACAATGCGAAAAGTAGTTAAGGCTAATTTTCCATACATTCCGGGTAAAGCTACTCCCCAGGCCATTCCCTCATTCTCAATAAAATGAATTCTAAACCAATCAAATACGAGGTAGTAGTCATCATATAGAAAATTAGTTTTGATATAAATCTTTAACCATTGATCCAAGACCAATACAACCAATATAAGTAGACTTGCTTTCTTTAATGACATTTTTTCTTTTTTATCCTGACAAATGTAATTTAAATTAGGATATAAAAAAAACGCTCAATACTGAGCGTTTTAAATTTATTAAAGATTAACGTTGCATGTTCTTTGCTTCAATACTCATTGTGGCATGAGGAACCAATTTCAATCGTTCTTTGTCTATTAATTTCCCTGTCACTTTACAAACACCATACGTCTTGTTTTCAATGCGTATTAAGGCATTCTTCAAATCACGAATAAACTTTTCCTGACGAATTGCCAATTGTGAATTTGCTTCCTTAGACATCGTTTCACTACCTTCCTCAAATGCTTTAAACGTAGGAGATGTATCATCTGTTCCGTTGTTTAAGTCATTCATGTAAGCGCTCTTGATCAATTCTAAATCAGCTTGTGCTTTCACAATCTTTGCCTGAATAAGCTCTTTGAACTCCGCTAAATCTGCATCAGAGTAGCGTACTAATTCACCTGCTTCTTTCATAATTAAAACTTATTTTATAACCAACACTCGCGTACTTAGCCCATCAAATTCTAATTCTACACCTTCCGCCAATTCAGGTACAAAACTTAATGTCGAAGTTAATGTTTCCGATTTTATATAATCTTCATTTGCTAAAACCGCCTCTTTTATTTCTTTTTGTTCTTCTAAGGTTATTGCAATCTTATCTGTTACTTCAAAACCAGAATCTTTTCTAATATTCTGGATTCTATTTACAATCTCACGTGCAATACCTTCTTTGCGCAAATCATCACTTATTTGAATATCTAATGCTACTGTTATACCACCTTCATTAGCAACTAACCAACCTTCGATATCCTGTGAAGTGATTTCCACGTCTTCCAATGTTAAGATAATACTTTTTTCTGTTAATTTTAATGAAATCTCTCCGTTTTTTTCAATCTCATTGATTTGATCAGCATTAAAATTCTGTATTTCCTTAGAAATCAATCCCATATCTTTTCCGAAACGAGGTCCCAATACTTTAAAGTTTGGTTTGATCTGTTTCACTAAGATACCTGAAGCATCATCTAACAACTCTATTTCCTTTACATTTACTTCAGCTTTAATCAAATCAGCTACAGCTTCTATCTCTTTTCTTTGATTCTGATCTAAAACAGGAATCATCACTCTTTGTAATGGTTGACGAACTTTAATCATCTCCTTCTTACGAAGTGATAACACAAGCGAAGAAATAGTCTGGGCTTTGTGCATTCTACTTTCTAAACCTGCATCTACTACATTCGCATCAAATTCAGGGAACTTAGCCAAATGTACAGACTCAAAGCTTTCCTTAGATGAAGTTAATGTTAAGTCTCTGTAAAGCTTATCCATAAAGAATGGAGCAATAGGGGAACCTAACTTAGCTATTGTCTCTAAACACGTGTATAGTGTCTGGTAAGCTGCCAATTTATCTTGTCCATACTCTCCTTTCCAGAATCTTCTTCTACATAAACGAACATACCAATTACTCAAGTTCTCTGTAACAAACTCTGTAATTGCGCGAGCTGCTTTAGTTGGTTCATACTCTGCATAGCACTCATCTACTTTTTGAATTAAAGTATTCAATTCAGATAAAATCCAACGATCGATCTCTGGTCTGTCTTTTAAAGGTACATCAGCCTCCTCGTATTTGAATCCATCAATATTGGCATATAGAGCGAAGAATGAATATGTATTGTATAATGTACCGAAGAATTTTCTTCTGATCTCTGTAATACCCTCTAAGTCAAACTTAAGGTTATCCCAAGGATTAGCATTTGAAATCATATACCAGCGCGTTGCATCTGGCCCATGTTCTGCTAATGTAGCAAAAGGGTCTATCGTATTTCCTAAACTCTTAGACATCTTTAGTCCATTCTTATCTAATACCAATCCATTAGACACTACGTTCTTATATGCTTTTGTATCAAATACTAATGTCGCAATTGCGTGTAATGTATAGAACCATCCTCTTGTTTGATCTACTCCTTCTGCAATAAAATCAGCAGGATATGACTTATTGTTGTCAATTAAATCTTTGTTTTCAAACGGATAATGCCATTGTGCATAAGGCATCGAACCAGAATCAAACCATACATCGATAAGGTCTGTCTCGCGATACATCGGTTTACCTGATGAAGATACAAGTACTACCTGATCTACAACATTCTTGTGTAAATCAACTTTTTCATAGTTATCTTCTGACATGTCACCAACAACAAACCCTTCAAAAGGATTAGTCTTTTGTACGCCTGCAGCAATAGATTTATTTATTTCATTGATTAACTCCTCTACAGAACCAATCACTAATTCTTCTGTTTTATCTTCAGATCTCCAAATAGGTAATGGAATACCCCAATAACGAGATCTTGAAAGGTTCCAGTCATTGGCATTCTTCAGCCAATTTCCAAAACGCCCTTCTCCCGTCGCTTTTGGTTTCCAATTCACTTCTTCGTTTAGTTCAAACATACGGTCTTTAACTTCCGTAATTTTAATAAACCAAGAATCTAATGGATAGTATAATACAGGTTTATTTGTTCTCCAACAATGTGGGTAACTGTGAACGTACTTCTCTACTTTAAAAGCCTTGTTTTCTTCTTTTAAGCGAATAGCTATTTCTACGTCAACTGAACGCTCTGGAGCTTGTCCCTCATCATAGTATTCATTCTTCACGTACTTACCTCCAAGGTCTCCCATCTCTTTTACGAAACGACCTTGTAGGTCAACTAACGGAACTAGATTCTCGTCTGCATCTAAGATAAGCATTGGTGGAACTTCTGGAGAAGCCTCTTTTGCTACTTTAGCATCATCCGCACCAAATGTAGGAGCTGTATGCACAATTCCTGTTCCGTCTTCTGTAGTCACGAAATCACCTGATATTACTCTAAACGCATTCTCTGGATTCTGGTAAGGCAATGTATATGGCAATAATTGCTCATATTTAATACCCACCAAGTCTGCACCTTTAAACTCCTTTACTACTAAGTAAGGAATCTTCTTGTCACCTTCTTTATATGCGTTTAATTCTTCCTCTGTTTCAACTGCAGCAAATTTACCTGCAAATTGCTTACCTACTAATGGTTTTCCTAACACGACATTGATCGCCTCACCCGTATACTGGTTAAACGACTTGACTAATACATAATCAATCTTAGGTCCTACTGTTAATGCAGTATTCGAAGGTAATGTCCAAGGTGTAGTTGTCCAAGCTAAAAAGTGAACAGTCCCAAATCCTTGTAGAAAAGAAGGCAAAGTTTCTTCGATCGCCTTGAACTGAGCCACGATCGTAGTATCTGTAACATCTTTATAAGCACCCGGTTGATTAATCTCGTGAGAGGATAATCCCGTACCTGCTTTTGGAGAATATGGCTGAATTGTATATCCTTTGTACAACAAATCTTTGTCGTAAATCTGTTTTAACAACCACCATACTGACTCCATATACTTAGACTTATAAGTAACATAAGGGTCATTCATATCAACCCAATACCCCATCTTTTCAGTTAGGTCGTTCCATAAATCTGTATAGCGCATTACAGTTCGCTTACAAGCTTGGTTGTATTCTTCTACTGTAATCTTAACGCCAATATCTTCTTTTGTAATTCCCAATTCTTTCTCGGTACCTAACTCAACAGGTAATCCGTGAGTATCCCATCCAGCCTTACGCTTTACTTGATATCCTTTTAATGTTTTATATCGACAAAAAATATCTTTAATCGCACGAGCCATAACATGGTGAATTCCTGGCTTACCATTTGCTGAAGGTGGTCCTTCAAAAAATACGAAAGGCTTATTATCTTCTCTCGTACTAATACTTTTCTCGAATATTGATTGTTCTTTCCAAAAATCAAGCATCTCAGATGCTACCCCTGTCAAATCAAGACCTTTATATTCTCTAAATTTAGTGCTCATCGTTATTATTATACTATTTTTTATCAATTGCGCGAATTTAAGCATTTTCCTTTAAATACAACCTAATTAATTGGTTGGAAAAAGATTAAAAATACTAATTGCTAAATACTTCCTTTAATATTTCAAGTGATTTTGGCTTCTTAAATGAACTCAAATGCTCTTCAAAATAACGCATCATCAACTCTAATAATAATTTCCTATCTCGTCCTGTGAAAACCTTTTGATCATCTTCAAAGCCTAAGCTTAACAGTCGTTTAAATACTATTGTCTCCTCAGCATCAAAACAACGGGAATCGTATTCCATACAGAATACACCCTCTACCCAATTAAAGTAAAAACAATCTAAAAAGGTGTCATCAGGGTAAAAACCAAAATACTTTGTCAGTTCTTTTAAGAGAATCAAGTGAAAATTTTGAGTTTCATCGTGTGTATCAAGCCACATCAAAGCAGTCTCAACAAAATCAAAAAAATGTTCATCTCTCTCCTGTTCACTCACTATATGATGCAAAACCTCCCCCACAAAAATGGCTATACTATTCTTTGAGAAATCATAGTACATATCTTGATAAATATGACTTACTCTTATTTCTTTTAAATATTCCATAGCCCCTTTATTCTTAAAAGTAAACTCTACCTCAAGATTCATCAAGGGCTGAAAGTAAGCGTTCTTTTGTGCGTTTTTCCCTTTTGCAAAAGCATTTCTAACAAAAAAAGTTTGTACCCCCACTTCTCTCGTTAGACATTTGACTATTAAGCTTTTCTCTTGATATTTTATTGCACTTAGTACAATAGCCTTTGTTTTGACTAACATACAAATTATTCTTTAAATTCCCTCTCCTTCTTTGGCTCTGAAAAAGCACTCTCCAAATATACGCTACATATACCTGAGTTGCTACTTCTTCTTTTTTAATAAACTACACAAAACACTTCCTTAGCAAAAAATACTATACCTCCATGAGGAAAGCATACTTAAACCACAAATGATATGATAAACTTTTTTGCAATAAAATGCGTGCGATTAAGTATATTTAAGAAAATATAAAGCACTATTCTACTATATTATATAGCTTTGTAAAAAATGAAACTATGAAAAAACTATTTTGCATTCTTTTCTTGAGCTTAATTGCCGTAAGCTGTACAGACAAAACAACCGAATCCTTGCCAATTTCTTTTGAAGATGAGGAATTTGAAGCAAGCTATACAAATGAGGAAGGAAACACAGAAGTTACAATAAAAGTTCCTATAATCACAGCTCACGAAAACTTGATCTACGATAATATAAACAAAGTAATTTTAGAGGAAATCACTGAACTCGTTTCGTTTGAAAGTGATTTAACACAAACTACTTCTTACATCGATTTAACTGAATCTTTTATTGAGGCTTACAAAGACTTTTCGCAAAAGTTTCCAGATGATAACTTACCCTGGAAAGCAAAAGTAAAAGCTGATAAAACATTTTTAAACAACGATATTCTCTCTATTAAAATAGAATACTATACGTTTGCCGGTGGGGCACATGGGTATAAGGGAAAAAAGAGTTTAATCTTTGATATGAAACAGGGAGTACTTCTCAATCAAAAAGATTTATACAAGGACTGGGAGAGTATTTCAAGACTATTAAGTTCGAAAATAGCTTATATAAACGATTTAAAAGATAGTAAAGGAATAGTTGAGTACCCTGAAGATCTCTTTATCAAAGACGACAGTGTAATCATGACTTATGTAAATCCTTCTAATTTTCCCTTTACGGATGAAAAAGACGAAATTGTTTTCTTAAAAGAGGACATTGCGCCATACTTTAAAATTAATATTCAAGAATTAGAAGACGAAGATCAATAAATTTGCCCCTCCAACTGCAAAGTGAATACAAAAGAATAACACGTGAGTATATATAAAAAGATATTTAAACAAACTGCTATTTATGGTTTAGCAGCTGTTTTTCCAAAAGTAATAGGATTCTTCCTTGTTCCTTTTCACACAGATTTAATGAAAAATGATGCTTATGGGCAATACAGTGTCATTTTTTCTATTATGATGTTCTTAAATGTGATTCTCTCATTTGGAATGGAAACTGCTTTTTTTAGATTCTACAATAAGAAAGAGAACAAGCAAGAAGTAGTAAACAATAGTTTATTATTCTTGACCTGTACGACATTAGTCTTTGCATGTATAGGCTTATTAACTATAGATTATTGGGTAGCCCTTCTAAATATCCCTATTGACATCTTACAGTATGTTTTGGGTATTCTAATCTTAGATGCATTAGTAATTGTCCCATTTGCCAAGTTAAGAGCAGATCAGCGACCTGTCTTTTATAGCATCATAAGAATAGCAAATGTCTGTATTTATACTTTTTTAAATGTATTCTTCCTATACTTACTGCCTTTGCTTAGTACAAAGTATCCAAATAGTGTCTTCCAGTCTATTTATATTGAGGATTACCAAGTATCTTATATTTTTATAGCCAATCTTACAGCAAGTTTATTTACGTTCTTAGTTTTTTACAAAGATTACCTGAATATCAAACTGCGCATAGACAAATCTCTAATACAAGAGATGCTCAAATACAGTTTCCCAATAATGATTGGTGGACTTGCTTTTGCAATTAACGAAAGCTTTGACAAGATATTACTTGAGCGCCTACTCCCAGCGGATATTGCATTATCAGAAGTAGGAAAATATGCTGCTTGTTATAAATTAGGCTTATTCATGGTGCTATTCAGACAAGCTTATACTTTGGGAATTGAACCATTCTTCTTTAACTATGCAAAGAACGATGACGCTCCAACGAAGTACGCAACGATTACAAAATACTTTACAATTTTTGGAAGTGCTATTATGTTAGGAGTCATAGTCTTTTCAGATATTTTAAAAGTACTATTCATACGCAATGAATCTTATTGGGATGCGATGATCGTAGTGCCACTCATCATTTTAGCTAACTTGTGTATGGGAATATACACAAATCTATCCGTTTGGTACAAACTTAGAGATAAGACAATGGTAGGTGCTTATATTTCTATTTTAGGAGCGATACTCACCTTAGTATTTAATTATTTGCTTATTCCAATATGGGGCTATATGGGTTCAGCTATTGCCACGCTAATTGCGTATGGATCTATGATGCTCATATCGTATGTACTTGGACAAAAACACTACCCTATCCCTTATGATAAAAAAGCTATTACGGGATATATGGGATTATCTATATTATTGTCATTTATCTATTTCTATTGTTTCAGAGAAAACTATTTTATTGGAATAGGGACAATTATAATTTTTGGTATAGTGATCTGTATCAATGAGAGAAATATGCTGAAAATGATGCTCAAGAGATAGTTTAACTTCTGCAAAATACTGATAAAACAAAAAGAGTCACTCCAATAGGAGCGACTCTTCTTTATTATAAAACTCTGTTAGACTACTTCTTAGCCTCTTTCTTAATTTTATCTTCTACACGTTTTACGCGTTTCTCACTATCAGGGTGACTTGAAGACATTTTTGCTCCTAAAGATTTATCAGCGCCATACTCTTTTTCCATATCTACAAATTTCTGAAAACCATCTGCTAATGCTTGTGGGTTCTTTCCATTAGAAACTAAGAATTTATAAGAATAATCATCCGAATCCGTTTCTTGCTTTCTCGAGAAAGATGCTCCCATTAATTTTTGAGACATTCCTCCTAAATCCGAATTCATCAAATCAGCAACAGTTCCCTTCGTAGATCCAACGTATTTAGCTGCTGCTTCTGTTAAAAGGATTTGTTTATAAGCATTTTTAGTATGCTCTAATTTCACGTGACCAATTTCGTGACCAATGATACCCAATAATTCATCATCAGTCATGATGTCCATTAAAGAAGAAAAAACACGTACACTCCCATCTGCACAAGCAAATGCGTTAATGTCTGTAACGTAATACACTTTGTAGTTTAAGTCTAATCCATCATAATTTTTATAAGGACCGAAGATGCGCTCAAGACGTTCAGCATATTCACGCATATCTTTTTGCTTAGAGTTTAACTCACAAACAGGATTGTTCTCATCCATCCATTTTACAGCTTCTCTTGCCGATTGTTGAATCTCTGCATCAGACACTGTAAAAGCTGATACAGCTGTAGTTAAAGCTTCTACTTTCTTACCACCCAATTTACCAAATTGAGCTTGAGCTGTTGTCATACCCAAAAAGACAACCGCTGCAGTTAATAAAATTTTTTTCATACTTGTTAACATTTTACATATACAAATGTAGATTAAAAAATGATTGCTCTAACTACTCCATTGACAGAATGAGTAAAAAGGACTGTCTTTTTATAGAAAAAGCGAAACAGAGTTTGTTTCGCTTTTTCTATAAAGTACTTACTATCCTATAAACCTATTTCAGGTCTAATATTTGATTCTTATCTGATCGCACTTGATAACCAAAGCGAACAGACTTACTTTCATTTCCTTTCAATCTAAGATCCCACTTCACAAGCCCTTTCTCTTCATTAAGCTTTCCTGATGAAGTCTCTGTTAATTCTACTTCTATGTCTTTATTAGAACTGATAGGATATTGATCTTCTACTTGTATATTGATCTGCTCAGCTTTGTTGTTGCGGACAGTAATATCGTATACGAAGTTTTGAGACTTTTTAGAAGATAACATCTTAGTACCTGATTTATCTTTTAATAAGATACGAGTAACTGCTACTTTAGGGTCTTTACCCATGTTTAGTTTCATTTCCTCTTCTGTGTTTGCAGGGTTCAAGGTTGTCTTACCAACATATACACCATCAAAGATTACGTTTGCCTCCCCTGTTAATAAGTTATAATTACCATAATCCTTAATCGTTGCTACTAAATAAGCATTTAGGTCAAGCTTAGGAGCTACATAATATTTATACTCCGCAGGAATAGAAAAGTCGTTAAGTGTAACACTATGTGACTTATTATTAGACATCACCGTGTATGGAATATTTATATCAAATGATACGTTTAACTGTGATTCATTGACTTGGGTAAAAGTACTCATTGTACTCTCTTCATATACAACAGCATCCTTTAGCATAGAAGATGACTCTGTTTCATAACTCATTTTAGCAGACATATCTGCCATTACATTTAATTTTTTATTTGCATTTCTATTATATGCAGAAGTCGTTACATAAGTATTATAATCAAGGAACCACGTTCTCCAAGTAGGGATAACATTACTCTGATTCGCTACACCACTTGTCAAACTAAGATTCACACCTCTCCAATCAATACCAGAACTCTGCTTTACATCCGCTTTATACACGACCTTCACAGGAGAGTTAATCTTCTCTACTCTTAGGTCATAAAAAGGCTTCCATGACGCAGCATTCGTTAAATACTTAATCTGAAAAGGCACTTCACCCTCTCTGTCATTCATTACTTGTATAATCAGTTTACCCTTGCTAGATTTCTCACTTTTGCCTTCGTTAAAAGCAAGCTTATCTTGTAAATTGGTTAGTCGAGTATTAAGGTCTTCCTTCTTCTCGTTTAACTTATCTAACTCTGTACTCAGCTGTAGTCTCTTTGTTTTATAATAGTCTACCATCTTCATCACTTCTGCAGTAGTTGTTCCTTGTTCTCCACCTACTTTCTGATTAGAGTCTAATAAATCAATTGTTCTACTTTCTACATCAATAGCATTATTCACTTTCTTTAATTCAGTTTGAACTAATTTAATACTATCCCTTACAGGCTTCAACAATGGAGAGTCTACTGCACTATCATATTCTTCTACATAGCGATTACTATACTGTATAGCCATTACTGTAACCTCAGATATAGATCCGATCTGTATAGTAGACTCGTTTAGATAATCAGCTACATTAGTGATCACCACTTCTGAAGTTCCCTTAGGCAGCTTCACTTTAGCCTTATGCGTTAATTCTGCACTGTTAAAGTACACTCGAGCACTCTCTAGCTTAGCAGGAGTAAATACAGGCTTCTGTGCCCATGTCATAACCGTAGTCAAAGCTAATGCAACAATCGTTAAGTTCTTTTTCATAGTATTCAATTTTAAGTTATCCGAAGAGGTATTCGACTACATCTTCAATCTTAGTCACTAGAACAACCTTAATTCCTCTTCCTGTATGACTAATCTTATTATATTTTGAAACAAAAATAGTAGAGAAACCAAGCTTCTCTGCTTCTTGTATGCGTTGATCTACTCTATTTACAGGTCTTATCTCACCAGATAACCCCACTTCCCCTGCAAATGTAAAATCTTTACCTATCGATACATCTTGATCAGATGATAATATTGCCGCTACTACTCCTAAGTCAATAGCTGGATCATCTACTGTAATTCCACCTGTGATATTTAAGAATACGTCTTTCTGCCCTAATCTAAATCCAGCTCTTTTCTCTAATACGGCAAGGATCATATTCAGTCGTTTCAGATTATATCCCGTAGCACTACGCTGTGGAGTACCATATACAGCTGTACTCACTAAAGCCTGCACCTCTACCATCAAAGGTCTCATTCCCTCTAATGTTGCCGCAATAGCTGTACCTGATAATTCTTCTTCCTTATGCGATATTAGTATTTCAGACGGGTTAGACACCTCTCTAAGACCACTTCCTTGCATCTCATAAATACCAAGTTCTGCTGTAGAACCAAAACGATTTTTATGTGCTCTTAGTATTCGATACACGTGATTTCTATCCCCTTCAAACTGCAATACGGTATCTACCATATGCTCAAGCATTTTAGGCCCTGCTATACTTCCATCCTTTGTTATATGTCCAATGATCAACACTGGAGTTCCAGTTTCTTTAGCAAATTTGGTTAGCTCTGCTGTACACTCTTTGATCTGAGACACTGTCCCAGCAGAAGATTCAATATATTCTGTATGCAAAGTTTGAATAGAGTCAATGATTAATACATCAGGCTGTATCTCCTCTATTTGACGAAAGATGTTCTGTGTATTCGTTTCTGTGAGGATATAACAGTTGTCATTAGCAGGATTAATACGCTCTGCTCTCATCTTTATCTGTTTCTGACTCTCCTCTCCTGATACATAAAGAGTTTTAAAAGGTAAACGCAAAGATATCTGTAATAATAATGTACTTTTTCCTATCCCAGGCTCACCACCTAAAAGTACCATAGAACCAGGTACCAGTCCACCTCCTAAAACACGATTAAGCTCCCCATCCATCGTATTCATACGAATCTCCTCTGTACTGTCAATCTCTCGTACCTTTAGAGGCTTTGCTACCTTCTTCATGGTATTAGGAGAACTACTTACTGCTTTCCACGCTGTCTTTTCTTCTTTTTGGATTACCTCTTCTACTAACGTATTCCACTCTTTACAAGCATTGCATTGTCCTTGCCATTTAGCGTATTGTGTACCACAACTCTGACAGAAAAAAGCCGTCTTTACTTTTGCCATTATTCTATAAAAAATTAATATCTAGTCATTCAAATTTACAATATTAATACTCAAACTTGAACTAATTTACCACCAATTTATAAGACTCAAAACCTAGCAACAATACAATTATAGCCTCGCACGATATTTTAAGAAAAACTACTTTAATGCATAATAAAAAGAAAATCACACTAAACAAGCAAGGGAACAACCTCTAACGAAGTGGATAAACTGAAACCTAAAATAAGCCAAACACCTACTATGATTAATCGTATGTGCAGGTGTAAACAGGGAATGACAAAGGACACGTCTAAACAATTTGGCAATAGTTAACTGGCCATTATCTATTAAAAAACTTATGTCTTAGAATAAAAGCAAACCTACTATAAACAAAAAAGACCTACTCAATGAGTAGGTCTTTTATTTATTTTGAAAACTAACAATTAGTTAGCTAAGATTATAATCTTGTTGTCACTTAGTTCAATAGTTCCAAGATTAATAGGTAAGTGATACGTATCATTACTTACTTTTTGGAATTTAGAAATAAATGCATCTTCAATAGAAATGTTAGTTCCTGTAAACTTCACATCACCCTTAGTCAAGATTGACACAATTGGCGCGTGGTTATTTAGCATTTGAAACTCACCTTTAACTCCTGGTACTGATACAGAAGTAACTTCTCCAGAGAATAAGGTAGCTTCAGGTGATACTATTTCTAATTTCATAATGATTTGTTTTTAAGTGATTATTTAATTTCAGCAAGCATTTTCTCTCCAGCTTCGATAGCTTCTTGGATAGAACCTTTTAAGTTGAATGCTGCCTCTGGTAAATGATCTAATTCACCATCAATAATCATATTAAATCCTTTGATTGTATCTTTAATATCAACTAATACTCCTGGGATACCTGTAAATTGTTCAGCTACGTGGAATGGTTGAGATAAGAAACGTTGAACACGACGAGCTCTGTGTACAGCTAATTTATCGTCTTCCGATAATTCTTCCATACCTAAGATAGCGATGATATCTTGAAGTTGTTTATATTTTTGTAAGATTTCTTTTACTCTTTGCGCACAAGCATAGTGATCTTTACCTAAAATTTCTGGAGTTAAGATACGTGAAGTAGAATCTAATGGATCTACTGCAGGATAAATACCTAACTCAGCAATTTTACGTGACAATACTGTAGTAGCATCTAAGTGAGCAAACGTTGTTGCTGGTGCCGGGTCAGTTAAGTCATCCGCAGGAACGTAAACCGCCTGTACAGAAGTAATAGATCCTTTCTTAGTAGAAGTAATACGCTCTTGCATCGCACCCATTTCAGTTGCTAATGTAGGTTGGTAACCTACTGCAGAAGGCATACGTCCTAATAACGCTGATACCTCAGAACCTGCTTGTGTAAAACGAAAGATATTATCAACGAAGAATAATACGTCTTTTCCTTGGTCATCACCTGCTCCATCACGGAAGTACTCAGCGATAGTTAACCCAGATAATGCAACACGTGCACGTGCTCCTGGTGGCTCATTCATCTGACCGAAAACGAAAGTTGCTTTTGAATCTTTCATTCCAGGTCTATCAACTTTAGTTAAATCCCATCCTCCATTCTCCATAGAATGCATGAAATCTTCACCATATTTAATAATACCTGACTCTAACATCTCACGTAATAAGTCATTACCCTCACGAGTACGCTCACCAACTCCTGCAAATACAGAAAGTCCACCGTGTCCTTTAGCGATATTGTTAATTAACTCTTGAATCAATACTGTTTTTCCAACTCCAGCACCACCGAATAATCCAATTTTACCTCCTTTTGAATAAGGCTCAATTAAGTCGATTACTTTAATACCAGTGAATAATACTTCAGTTGAAGTAGATAAATCTTCAAATTTTGGAGCTGGACGGTGAATTGGCAATCCATTTGCACCTTCTTTAGGTAAATTACCAAGACCATCAATAGCGTCTCCCACTACATTAAACAATCTACCAAATACCTCTTTACCAACTGGAACTTGGATAGGAGATCCTGTAGCAGCTACTGCGTAACCTCTACTTAACCCGTCTGTTGAGTCCATTGAAATTGTACGAACTGTATCTTCTCCAATGTGTGATTGTACTTCAAGTACTAATTTAGAACCATCTGGTTTAGTGATTTCTAACGAATCATAAATTCTTGGAAGTTCGGCATTCTCAGTGTTGAAAACCACATCAACTACTGGTCCGATAACTTGCGCAACTTTTCCTGTAACTTTAGACATTGCTTATGTATTTATTTAACAGCTATTTACGTTTATTGAAAAATTCTTGTTTTTCAGAGTGCAAAGATAGTTTTTTTCTCTGAAAATTAAAATGATTGAATTTTTATTTTAAATAAAAAATGCGAACCTACAATAGGAACGCATTTTTTCTATTACTCTACCGTCACCGACTTCGCTAAATTACGAGGCTGGTCAACGTTACAGTTCCTTAAAACTGCAATGTGATATGATAACAATTGTAATGGAATTGTCGTGATAATCGGCGTTAAAGATTCTGATATTCCAGGAACTTCGATAACGTGGTCCGCTAATTCACGAACTTGCTTATCACCTTTAGTAACAATTGCGATTATTTTACCATTTCTCGCTTTAATTTCTTGAATATTACTAACTACCTTGTCATAGTGCTCTTGCTCTGGAGCAATCACGATAACAGGCATGTGTTCATCAATTAAAGCAATAGGCCCATGCTTCATCTCTGCAGCTGGATATCCTTCTGCATGTATGTAAGAGATTTCCTTTAATTTAAGGGCTCCTTCTAAGGCAACTGGGTAATTATACCCTCTACCTAAATACAAACAGTTTGTAGCATCTTTATAGACTTCAGAAATCTTTAATATCTCCTCGTTCTTTGTCAATGCTTCTTCTACACGTTCTGGAATTAACTCTAATTCGTGTAGGTATTTTAAATATTCAGAATTTGCTAAAGTTCCTTTTGCCTTAGCCAATCTCAATGCTATTAAAGTCAACACTGTAATCTGTGTTGTAAATGCTTTTGTAGATGCAACACCAATCTCTGGTCCTGCATGCGTGTATGCTCCTGCGTGTGTCTCTCTCGAAATAGATGACCCAACCACATTACAAACACCAAATACAAATGCTCCTTTAGACTTAGCCAATTTAATAGCTGCCAACGTATCTGCTGTTTCTCCTGATTGAGATATAGCGATAATAACATCACCACTATCGATAATTGGATTTCTATATCTAAATTCTGAAGCGTATTCAACCTCTACCGGAATCCTTGCAAACTCCTCAATAACATACTCTGCTACTAAAGCAGCATGCCATGAAGTACCACAAGCGGCAATAATGATTCGCTTTGCATTCAAGAACTTATCAATATTGTCCTCGATACCAGCCATTCTGATAATCCCTTGATCCGCTAATAAACGTCCTCTGAATGTATCCTTGATAACCTCTGGTTGTTCGTATATTTCCTTAAGCATAAAATGGTCATAACCATTTTTCTCAATTTGCTCTAAATTCAATTGTAACTCTTGTGCATAATGATCCACTAAAGAATCATCTTTAATCTTGCGGATACGCAATGGTTTGTGCAAGCGAATAACAGCCATTTCTTCATCTTCTAAATAGATGGCGTTATTAGTATACTCAATAAAAGGTGATGCATCAGAAGTAATAAAATACTCATTATCACCAATACCAATTGCCAATGGGCTTCCCAAACGAGCCGCCACTATTTCATCTGGCTTTTTAATATCCATAACTGCAATTGCATAAGCTCCAACAACTTGGTTCAATGCAATCTGAACAGCCTTACCTAATTTTACACCTTGTGTCTTTTGTACATCTTCTATCAGGTTTACTAATACCTCAGTATCTGTATCTGAATGAAAAACATAACCTCTCTTAATCAACTCTTGTTTTAGAGTATCGTAATTCTCTATAATTCCATTGTGAATAATTACTAATTCACCAGAGTTCGAAAAATGAGGATGTGAATTAACATCATTTGGAACCCCGTGTGTAGCCCAACGTGTATGTCCAATTCCTATTGTACCTTTTTTTATAGCTTCATCACTCTTCTCTACTAAGTCCGCTACCTTTCCTTTTGTTTTACACAAATTGATTTGTTCGCCATCAAAAATTGCAAGACCTGCACTGTCATATCCTCTGTACTCTAATCTTGACAACCCTTTTATAATCACTGGATAAGCATCTCTATGCCCAATATAACCTACGATTCCACACATACTTAGTAATTGCTATAATGTTATTTAACAGTTTTTGTATAGAAAATTTCTAATTTCATTTTTTTCACTCCCGCAGCACCTGTTGTACCATTAATTACAGTTCCAATAGGAGTTGTAATTGTAATAGAAGGCATTTGCGTTATATTCTTCGGTGTATTCTCTATTACTTTCGAATCACCATCCTCTCCACCAGTGTACAAATCTTTATAATTGATTTGACCAATTGTGGAAGTAAAACTATTTGATGCACTAATGGCCAATTTTGGACTCACTAATGTTTTCGATTTAATTAAATTCTGAATGTGGTCTTTTATTCTAAATGTATAAGAATTCTTAGCTTTTTTAGAATCCTCACCTCCTTTTTCAAAGGCCCCACCATAAATAGGTTTTGATGTAGCAGCATCTGCAATAAAATCAGGAATGTTAGAAGTGCTATCAAAATTGTATAAATACAATCTTTCTGGATTAATTTGACCGGCCATAGATGCCTCATCAGTATATACCGTTAAGAAAGCGTCATTAATTAAGACATTTTGTTCTCTTAAAGCTTTTAACTCAGCAAAATCGTTTTCTTTGAACAACTCGATAACAGCAATACTACCTTCTCCTCCTCCAGTTACAAACAACTTGTCATCACCTAATTCTTTATTTGGTGCACTTTCATACACATCTTCTACCTTAGTATCATTTTCTTCTAAATTCACTAAAATATTTTTCGAAACAGCTAAATTAGCAACACTTGGATTTGCATAAGTTAACAAAGGTAATTTTACCTCACGACGAATTTTATTAGTCGTTTCAGTACCATCTTCATTCTTCTTTTTCTCCTCTTGCGTATAAGCTACTCTCAAATATCCTTGAGCTGGGTTCACAAGTAGAATTGTTCCCTCTCCACTTCCCATAGAAGAAGCTTTTAGGTATAATCCTCTAAATTTATTCTGAAATTCATCAGCACTTGCAATATCAGCTAACTTGCTTTGAAAGTGTGCTTTATCCAAGTTTATCCACATTCCTGCAGGTAATACCTCTTTTACTATTCTCTTTCCATTATCATCTACCTGATCATTGCCATCCTTGTCTTTCTTATACAACACAATACCTCTATTGTCCACAAGAACCGTTGTGTTCTCATTCAAAACACTTGAAAGGCCATTAGGCGTATTTTCAAAAAGTTTACTTTGATTGCTAAAGTATTTTCTACCTCCTCCTAATGGATCATCATTAGTCATTAGGTAATCATGTTGAAAAACTTCCAACTTAAATATTCCATTCCCGTATCTACTTTTCAACTTATAAGAAGTAACATCGTTCTCCACTTTTTCTACTTCCGTATTGTAATAAGGCAAATAGATATAAGCTGAATCCACCTGGATTGTATTGTCAATCTCGTTCAAGATACTTGGAGTAGCAAAGTTTAGAGCAATACTTTTAGATTTAACTCCAAAAATACCATCATCATAAGAACCTATCGAAACCTCAGGTAATCTTGAAGCATCTGTTGGTCCATAAGGTTGGTTATATGCCTTAATATCTTCTACGATATATGACTCTACTTGGTATTCTCCACCTCCAATAATGTCTGCGCCAGTCTCTGTAAAATCGCTGTCACAAGCCTGTAGTGTAATTAAACCTAACGAAAGGAATAACCCTTTGATGATATTTTTCTGATTCATGTATTAATAACAGAATTTTTTAATTAGTTTATCTTAAAAGAATTTCTTGTAAAACTCTGAATAAGCCTCTGCAAATTGATCTTTACCGACGTAAGGTAAAAAAGGTTTTTTAATAGATTCTATATATTTTGTTAAATTTGAATCTACATTCTCTGAAGCGATGATTACACCATCTGAATGGTTAATCGCATTCTTCATAATATTATCGTAAGTAGATTCACCAAATTCAGAAATCACTTCCTCTGGTAACTCATCAAACGCAACTTTTGCTTTCATATTGTTGCTCAAGTCACCTTCAAACCCTTTTTCAAATACAGATGTAACAATTTTTGTATCTGCAAAGATTGTTTCGTCTTTGTAGTAGTGTTTTAAATAAACTGGTAATAAAGAAGCCATCCACCCTTGAACGTGAATAACATCAGGTACCCAATTTAATTTCTTAACTGTCTCTATAACTCCTTTTGTAAAGAAGATTGCCCTTTCATCATTGTCTGGAAAAAGTTTTCCATCATCATCTGTAAACGTAGACTTGCGCTTAAAGTACTCATCATTATCAATGAAATACACTTGGATACGCTCCTTTGGAATTGAAGCAACTTTAATAATCAAAGGCATATCCATATCATTCACTACCAAGTTCATACCCGATAGTCTAATTACTTCGTGTAATTGATGTCTTCTTTCGTTAATACTACCATATCTCGGCATAAAAATTCTTATTTGCCCACCTTGATCGTTGATCATCTTTGGAGCGTCATAAGACATTAATGAAACTTCATTTTCTGCTAAATACGGTACCACTTCAGATGATACGTATAATATCCTCTTATCTTTCATCTTGATTTTTAATTTCTTTTGTGAAATAAATAAACGTTGCAAATTTACAAAATTTTATGGAGTTATTTCTTAAATAACTAATTTTGCCATTATTTTAAACACGAAGCGGATGTTTCTTTTTAGTACAAAAGCCGATTTACAAGCGTATTTAAAACCATTACGTGATGCAAATAAGGCTATAGGTTTGGTACCTACGATGGGGGCTATTCACAATGGTCACCTGTCATTAATGGCACAATCATTAAATGAAAATGATTGTACGGTAGTGAGTATTTTTGTCAATCCAACGCAATTCAACAATGCAGACGATTTAGCAAAATACCCGCGTACATTAGAAAGAGATATTGAGACAATATCCTCTCTTTCTGAACAAATTGTTGTATTTGCGCCTTCAGTGGAAGAAATCTACGGTGACAATGCAGTAGCTCAATCATTTGATTTTGACGGATTAGAAAATGAAATGGAAGGAGCTTCACGCCCAGGACACTTTGATGGGGTAGGTACTATTGTAAGCAAACTTTTTGAATTAGTACTTCCCACAAAAGCATACTTTGGAGAAAAAGATTTTCAACAATTGTTAATCATCAAGAAATTGGTAGAAAAAAAACACATCCCCGTAACAATTGTAGGTGTGCCAATTTTCCGCGGTGAAGATGGTTTAGCAATGAGTTCACGCAATGAGCGCATTTCGAATGACGGTTTGCACAAAGCAACTTTTTTATACGAAGTGTTAAAACAAGCTAAAACACTATTTGCAACAGAAAGTATTGAAAAAGTTCAGCAATTTGTTGATAGTGAATTTAAAAATAATTCTAACTTTGAACTCGAATACTTCACCATTGCAAGTGAAGAAACTCTAAAACCTGTCATTCAAAAAACTGAAGGACAGAAATATAGAGGTTTTCTAGTTGCACATATTGAAGGTATTCGCTTAATTGACAATTTATCATTTAATTAAACAAACTCAAAATGCAAATTGAAGTTGTAAAATCAAAAATCCACCGTGTAAAAGTAACTGGAGCAGATTTACATTATATCGGTAGTATTACGATTGATGAAGTTTTAATGGAAGCCTCTAACATCATTGAAGGAGAAAAAGTTTCTATTGTTAACATCAATAACGGAGAACGCTTTGAAACTTATGCTATTCCAGGACCAAGAAACAGTGGAGAAATCTGCTTGAATGGACCTGCTGCGCGTAAAGTACACAAAGGAGATATCATCATTATCATTACGTATGGTATCCTGGATTTTGAAGAAGCTAAAACATTTAAGCCTTCTATTATTTTTCCTAATGAAGAAACAAATCAATTAGGTTAATACTCAAATTGAAAAAAAAAATAAGCAAAATAGCCAATATACTACTCCCACTTTTGTTGGGAGTTTTTTTGGT
Organism: Myroides sp. LoEW2-1; assembly: GCF_009767705.1. Taxonomy (NCBI): domain Bacteria; kingdom Pseudomonadati; phylum Bacteroidota; class Flavobacteriia; order Flavobacteriales; family Flavobacteriaceae; genus Myroides; species Myroides sp. LoEW2-1. Next base: position 42,246 of record NZ_WSPP01000028.1, read on the forward strand.
TTATTACGCTTTCCGTCAGTTTACCTCTGAGCAGATCGACGAGATGATACAGTACTTTAAAGGTGCTAATTACAACTACATTTTCATCGCCTCAATCTTTTCTATTTTAAGCCTTTGGGCGCGAGCCTATCGCTGGAAATTTGCTTTGAAATACATGGGGCATTCCTGCTCTACGACAACCAATTTCATGGCGATATCCATAGGGTACTTATTAAACTTAACAGTTCCTCGATCAGGAGAAGTATCACGTGCTTTAGTGTTACAGAAATACGAGAAAGTTCCCTTTGACAAAGGATTTGGGAGTATCGTATCAGAACGTATAGTTGACTTATTTTGTTTGCTATTCTGTGTATTACTCGCGTTATCGCTACAGTTTACAGTACTAAAGGACTTCCTGTCAAAATATGTTCCCTTCGAAAAATTACTTATTTTAGGAATCTTAGCTCTTGTAGGAGTCGCTACTATTTATTTTGTTTTCAAACACTTAAAGTGGAAGGTAATCACGCTTATCAAAAACAAACTAAGAGGCTTGGGAGAAGGCTTGAGTAGCACCATGAAAATGCCCCATAAGAAATCATTTCTTTTCTATACACTGTTGATTTGGGTAGGTTATATCGCGACTTTCTACTTTGGTATGCATGCCTTACCAGACACAAGTGGATTAAGCTTTCCTATTGTCATATCGTCGTTTGTTGCAGGTAGTTTTGCTGTTTCGTTTACCAATGGAGGCTTTGGAGCTTTCCCATTAATCATTGCACAACTTTTACTCCTTTTTGATGTATCACTTGTAGCAGGAACTGCATTTGGATGGATTCTATGGACTACTCAAACAGGGATTGTAATCATTTTCGGTGCACTTTCCTTTCTTTTTTTACCTATCTATTACAAGGGAAAGTAGGTTACTCATGTGTTGACATTATCACAACCATTTTTAGAATTAATCCCTTGTTACAAGCAACAGCTATCCCTCTACAACACTCATTGAACTTAATCTTATCTCATCGCGAACTCAACAATAGTTCTTACCTAAACGACCTATAAGCTTATTCACAAAATTTGCATGTGATCCCAATATTCTGTTTTGCCAAATTAACCTCCACCTACTTGTAAAGATGTAGCCACTTTCTTCGAGTATTCTCGCAGTTTGCTTGGGGTTTTCTTGGAAAAACAAGGCTTCCTACAAGCAAAACTCGAAGAATACCCCAAGAAACCTCTTAGAAAGTCCAAAGAAAACACAGTTATTCCCTGTGTTTAATTCACCCTGAAGGACTTCAACTCTATCGTTGCCTCAATTCTTTCCAAAGTAAAAAGGCTCAAACAATAAATAAGTATTGAAAATTAGGATAACTGCTTAGATCAATGATTGACTACTTCTTCTTAAGCGCTTTTAACCACTAAAACACATCAAACTCACTAAAATTTACTCAAAACACAAACTTTTTCCACTGTAAGAGGAAAGGATAAACGAGAAAGAATAGAAATATTATTAAGATTGTGTTCTACTTTAGACTCAAATGTGTTAACCACATACTTCCAGAACAACAAAAAGTAGTGTAAATAAAAAAAGCCAGACATTTCTGTCTGGCTTTCTGCTCCCCCTCTTGGGCTCGAACCAAGGACCCTCTGATTAACAGTCAGATGCTCTAACCAACTGAGCTAAGGAGGAAGGTGTGTTACCT
>NZ_WSPP01000256.1:0-7073 GCF_009767705.1 Myroides sp. LoEW2-1
TGGTTGCACCTTGAAGATAATTATTTTTGAGGACAAACAATGAAAAAACCCCGCCTTTTTTAGACGGGGTTTTGTTTTTTAGGCTTTTTAGACAGCCTCTTATTCTTTTTGTTAATTGCTATTCAAACTTTTCGATAAGCCTACTTAATTTTCCTTCAATATCTTCTTCCACCATACCGCCGTGAAAACATATAATACGCTCTGGATTTAATTCTTTCAATTTTCTAACAGAAGCTAAAGCTGCTGGTAAATCAAGTGTGAATTGTGGGTTTGCAATATTAAACTCACCGTCTTCAACTACTATTGCATCAGACGCAATTAATGTACGTGTTTCAATATCAAAGAACGAAAGATGCCCTTTAGTATGTCCAGGAGTTGCTATTACCTGTAGCGTATCCTTAAAAAACTGCCCATCTACTAAGGTACTCGTCACCTCAAATCGCTTTACTGCTTCTAATTCAACAATAAAGTTATTTACCCATTGTTTCATTTCTTCTGGAATGTGATTCAAGCTCTCTCTAACTTGTACTAAACGCTCAGCATCAACCCTTCCTGAAACAGAATCTGCTTCTTCCACACTGCTTATCACTTCTAAATCGATATATTCTTTCTTAAAACAGTGAAGTCCTTCCAAATGGTCTATATCATCATGCGAAATAATGATCCCCTTTAAATCCGCTATCATTAACCCCAAGTTTCTCAACTCTTGTTTGAACTCTGAAAAATTATACGTAAATCCACAGTCTATCAGATAAGAAGTACCATCCGAAAACCCAACTACTACAGGGTTAAAAATAGCCGGTTCTCCCTCGGCTGACTTGGCATTGATATGCAATACATCTATATTCATTAGTATTCTATTTTTATGTTAACGCAGATAAATAAACTGCATCCTTATAAATCCCTATTGCAAGTACACGTTTAAAAATCGCTTTTGCTAAAAAAAGCCTAATTAGATATCTAATTAGGCTTTAACTATTTTGATTAGCGAACTAATTTTTTATACTTCAGACGCGTTGGAGCAACATCTCCTAAGCGCTTCTTGCGATTCTCTTCGTAGTCAGAGAAAGACCCTTCAAAGAAGTACACTTGAGAATCTCCTTCAAAAGCTAAGATATGCGTACAAATACGGTCTAAGAACCAACGGTCGTGGGAAATAACCACAGCACATCCTGCGAAATTCTCCAAACCTTCCTCCAAAGCACGCAATGTATTAACATCTAAATCATTCGTAGGCTCATCCAGCAACAGTACATTCCCTTCTTCTTTTAACGTCATAGCTAAGTGAAGACGGTTGCGCTCCCCTCCTGATAAAGTAGCTACCTTTTTATTCTGATCAGAACCACCAAAGTTAAATCTACTCAAATAAGCACGAGAGTTTACTTGACGCCCTCCCATCATGATCAACTCTTGACCATCACAGAAGTTCTCCCAAATAGATTTCTCTGGGTCTATATTAGAGTGAGATTGGTCTACATAAGCAATTTTAACCGTATCTCCGATAGCAAACGTACCAGCATCTGGCTGTTGCTCTCCCATGATCATACGGAAGATAGTAGACTTACCAGCACCATTTGGCCCGATAATACCAACAATACCTGCTTGAGGTAAAGTAAAGTTAAGATTATCATATAATAACTTATCGCCAAAAGCTTTAGCTACACCTTTTGCTTCGATTACATTTGTTCCTAAACGAGGTCCATTAGGTATGTAAATCTCTAATTTCTCTTCAAGTTCTTTTTGATCTTCGTTTAACAACTTATCGTAGTTCTGTAACCTTGCTTTTTGTTTTGTCTGACGACCTTTAGCCCCCTGACGTACCCAATCAAGCTCACGCTCTAAGTTCTTACGGCGTTTCGAAGCCACTTTTTCCTCTTGTTCTAAACGCTTTGCTTTTTGATCTAACCAAGATGAATAGTTTCCTTTCCATGGAATACCTTCTCCTCTATCTAATTCAAGAATCCAACCAGCTACATTGTCTAAGAAATAACGGTCGTGGGTTACAGCGATTACTGTACCTGCATATTGTTGTAAGTGTTGCTCTAACCAATGCACTGACTCTGCATCTAAGTGGTTGGTTGGCTCATCTAACAACAACACATCTGGATTCTGTAACAATAAACGACATAGAGCTACTCTACGACGCTCTCCTCCCGAAAGAATATTAATAGGCGTATCAGGCTCAGGTGTACGCAAAGCGTCCATCGCAATAGCCAGTTTAGTATCTAACTCCCATCCTCCTACAGCATCAATCTTATCTTGTAGCTCGGCCTGTCTATCCATCAGTTTCTGCATCTTATCAGCATCTTCATACACTTCTGGAAGACCAAACATATCATTAATCTTGTTGAACTCATCTAAGATAGCCACAGTCTCAGCTGCACCTTCTCTCACGATTTCAATCACAGTCTTTGTTTCATCTAACTGCGGCTCTTGCTCTAAATACCCTACGGTATACCCAGGTGCGAAAACCACATCTCCCTGATAGTTCTTATCTACTCCAGCAATAATCTTTAACAAGGAAGATTTACCTGAACCATTAAGACCTAAAATACCAATTTTAGCCCCGTAGAAAAAGCTTAAATAAATATCTTTTAATACAGTCTTGTTTGTCGATGAGTAAGTTTTACTCACCTTCGACATCGAAAAAATTACCTTTTTATCGTCTGACATAAAGTAAAATATATTGAATTTATTGATTACTAAGCTATAAACACTCTATAGCGAATGAGCCAAAAATAGCATTAATTAAGGAGATTAAGAAACTTTTTTTACCCGAACCAAAGTGTCCAAATCTCACTTCGCTACAATTAAGATTATTTAGCATTGACAAAAAGCAACTCCAAAACACATAATCACTTCATTATGAGTTGTTTTTAACAAAAATTTAAAACAAAACACAAGTTAAACCTCTTGTTTCGCCACTTTTTTATCACTATATTGTATACATAATTTAAAACTCACAATTATGTCTGAACATTTACTTTTTGCAAAAAGTGAACCGTGTGAAAACAATCACGAAAATCACTACTATGACCCATCAATTGATGCTTATGTGTGCTCTACATGTAGCGCTATTTCACCAGCTAATTCTATTTATGATTTAGAAGATAAATCAGACGATGAATACGAATTACACATTGGAATCTAAGGTCATCAGAATCTTGTAATTAATTTTTATGTGAGTAAAATTAATTACAAGATTTTTTTTTATCCTTTTCTTAGCGATTTACAGAAGGCCAAAAAACAAGTGTTATCGCCTTCTCCTTAAAATACGGTGAAGCCTGTGATCTTTCATCACAGCTCGTTTACTCCAATCCACAAGATGCCTTCCTTCTTCTAATACCAATATCATCTTTACCATAAGAAAATCGTACACTGTAGTCAGTAAAATTACTCCCATCCCAATATACAAAGTACGCAGATGTAAATACTGAAAACAATAGGCTGCAATAATCCCCCCTAATCCGAAAGAAAAGACAATTGCAACCTTTAAACCGATATGAGAAAACAATACACGTCGTACGGCTGTATTCTTACTATAGAAAATCAATCTTGCTGTTTCAATTCCTAAATCAGTTACTATTCCAGTGATATGTGTAGTTCTCACTACTGCCTTAGAAATAAATGTCACCAGTGAATTCTGAAGTCCCATGGCAAATAATAGTACATAAGCAATCTTCATAGGGTATTGAGAAAGAATATCTCCTTCGAGATAAGCAACTCCTCCTAACAGAATTGCCTCAAGAATCAAAGGAACAGTGAAGTATACTTTGTTCCACAACAACTTTTGTACTTGAAGAATTACGTGAGAAATAAATGAACCTAAAAAGAATGATACCAACAACAAAACAGACTTCAAAATAGCTGTTCTATTAAAAGACAAGAACTCTTGCGCAAAATTAGATAAATAGCCTGTCACGTTGGTTGTCATTAACTTTAATGCCAAAAATCCACAAACGTTAACAATTCCTCCTACAAAAGACAATAATACCGCTAAACGCAGATTTTGGCCAAAACTTCTCCCTTTCCCCCTATGTGATAACATGATCTTATAAATTACTCTTTCTCAGAATTATAATATAACAAAATTAAAGAGAATTACAAATATATAGGCTATTGGAAGGGATTTATATTAACTATTGTAGAATACACATCAAAATACACTCCGCAGCACTATACCTCATAGAATTTGAAAAGCCAACACAACATTGAACATCTATGATTTGCAATAAAGAATGGATTTTCTGTAAAATGGAAAGAGACTGGAAATCTAATGTAGCAATGATTAAGAAACAGACAGTCAGGAAAATAGTAAAGGAAACAAAAAATACTGACTATTAATCAGTATTTCTGTATAACCTTACTCGTAATTGTATGATAATAAAGAAGGGAAGCAATTGCTTCCCTTCTTTATTATCAAACTTATACTCTTCCTTTCAGTGCATTAAACACCCATGCAATAGCAAGGAATCCAATACCCACGGCAGTAAATCCCCATCCCGCAATTTCAGAATACTTAAATGCGCCTAAACAAATTAAAAGGGCTCCCATCGCGATCATGATCAAGGTAGCATAACCCAATATTTTGTTCTTGTCTAATTTATATGCCATAATTTCTATATTTAATTAAATATTTTAACCAACATTTCTTTAAGTAAATCTCCCTGAGATAAAGCATTTGCTCCAACTCCTTTACTTTTTAAATCAATATCCTTCAAGTGCCCAATCATTCCACTTACTCTTTTCATTGGATAAATCCTAAACCCTGCCTCATAATCCTTTATCGCATATTGACTCACCTTTAGTTGCTTCATAACATTAGAAGGAGATTTATCCTTTAGTCCATGATACAGTAAAAGTTTAGAAAAATAAGCATAAACTAACCCCATAGTTAAAACAATTGGATTGTTTTTAGGGTTCTGAGCAAAGTAATCAGCTATTTTATAAGCTTTAACTTGATTTCTCTCCACGATTGCTTTGATGAGTTCAAAGTTATTAAAGTCTTTACTTATTCCTATATTCTTCTCTACAATATCATCAGTAATTGTACTGCCTTTTGGAAGAATTAAGGCAAGTTTATTAAGTTCATTTGAGATTTTAGAGAGATCTGTACCTAAGAACTCAACCAACATTGTAGATGCTTTAGGCTCGATAGCATATCCTTTTGCAGTAAGTGCTTTCTTTATCCATCCCTCGATTTGATATTCCTTTAGTTTTTTACTATCAAATAAAACACCTGAGTTCTCAAGCGCTTTGTATACTTTCTTTCTCTTGTCTAAGGTTTTATACTTGTAACAAAAGACCAATACAGTTGAAGGCTGCAAGTTAACAGCATAACTTTCTAACTGGTCAATTGTTCGAGCCAAGTCTTGTGCTTCTTTTACAATCACAACCTGTCTTTCTGCCATTAAAGGAAAGCGTTTAGCATTGGAAATTATCTCTTGTATAGAAACATCTCTACCATACAAAACCATTTGATTAAACCCCTTCTCATCTTCAGTCAATACATTATCTTCAATATAGTCTGCAATAACGTCTATATAAAAAGGCTCTTCCCCCATTAAAAAATAAATAGGAGCAATGTTTTTATTCTTAATATTCTTTATTATCTCGTTAACTTCATCCAAAATACTATGGTCGCTTTTTTAATTGTACAATAGCTAAAGAAAAAATATATTTGCTTTATGCAAAAACTAAATTTCCCTAGCTTTGATTTACGCCTCAAAAATAGTGAAAATAAGCTAGCAATATTTGATGTTATCCGTAAAAAGTTTGTTCTACTCACTCCTGAAGAATGGGTTCGACAACATGTTATTCATTTTTTAATCATTGAGAAAAACTATCCTACCTCGTTAATTAGCGTTGAGAAAGTAGTCAAAATCAATGGAATGAATAAGAGATACGATATAGCAATCTTTAAACCCAATGGAACAATAGATGTGCTAATCGAATGTAAAGCACCTGAAGTAAATATTACCCAAGACACTTTTGATCAAATTGCTAGATATAATTTTCAACTTAGAGCAAATTACCTTTTTGTGACAAATGGTTTAAACCACTATTATTGTCAAATGGATTATGATGAGATGAGATACGTATTTTTAAAAACATTGCCGAGCTACCAACGCATTAGTAATAAAGAACAACAATGAATAAAAAATTTGCTATAGCTATATTGAATTGGAATGGAGAGAAACTGTTGAAACAATTCTTACCTTCGATTATCGCCTATTCTAATCAAGCTAATATCTACGTCATAGATAATAAGTCTTCAGATAATTCCCTTTCTTTAATCCAGAAAGAATTCCCTCAAATTAATATCATTGAAAATTTGGACAATGGAGGATACGCAAAAGGTTATAATCAAGGCTTAAAAAGCATTAGTGAACCTTATCTCGCACTTGTAAACTCTGATATAGAAGTAACCGAAAATTGGCTTGATCCAATTGAAAGAATCTTTGATCAGCAGCCTACGGTAGCGATAATTCAACCTAAAATATTAGATTTTAAAAACAAAACTCACTTTGAATATGCAGGTGCTGCTGGAGGTTTTATTGACAAATATGGTTTCCCTTACTGCAGAGGAAGAATATTTGACACCATAGAAGAAGACAAAGGACAATACGATGACGAAATAGAAATATTTTGGGCATCAGGAGCCTGTTTTTTTATTAGAAATAGTATCTACAAAGAATTGAACGGTTTCGACGAAGACTTTTTTGCTCACCAAGAAGAAATTGACTTATGTTGGCGTGCACATCATGTGGGATATATCATCAAATATTGTGGAAATTCTACAGTTTATCACGTTGGAGGTGCTACATTAAGTTATCAGAATCCCCAAAAAACATATCTAAACTTTCGAAATTCGCTTTTAATGATGTACAAGAATTTACCCTCAAGGTGTAAGTTTACAACTTTATTTTTGCGACTTTGTTTAGACGGAATTGCAGGTATTCGCTATTTCCTAAGCCTAAAACCAAAGCATTGTTTTGCCATAGTACGCTCGCACTTTGCGTTTTACAAGCGAATCAGTCAATTTAAACACAAACGTGCTAACTCCCCTATTA
>NZ_WSPP01000257.1:0-1700 GCF_009767705.1 Myroides sp. LoEW2-1
GTTGGGTTATTTATTTATTTATAAAAATAGCTTTATCCCTAGTTATTGGTTCTTATTTATATGGTATATTTCGTTTTTTCAATAACTTATATCAAACCTATCTAATTGATAAACAAACATCTGATTATTAAAATATTATTTATACTTAAAACACCATAAATCATGGTAAGCTTAAAGGATATTGGGACATTTAAAACCGTTCCCCCTATTGTCAATGCAATTATATCAGGAGATATTACTCTATTAGATCAGTATTATGCTGAAGGTTGGGATATTGAGAAACAGATTTCTATTGGAAAACATACCGATGAGTCTCCTTTAGATTTAGCTCTAATTATGGAAAACTTCGATACTCTTAAATGGCTTATTAGTAAAGGGGTAAACCTAAATGCAAAAGACAATCCCAGCTTTTTAAGTGCTGTTCGCTATTGCAAGGCGGATATTATCAATTATCTAGTAGCACATGGAGCTAAAGTAAATGTAGTAAATCACCTCAAATCTGATGCTTTTCAGCAAGCTTTATATGGCAAGTCTTATGATAATTTAGCTCTTATCCACAGCTTAGGACATACAGTAGAGAAATATGGTGGTCTAGCCTTTCGTCAAGCAGTTAGCGATCGTAACTATAAAGTATTAGACTTCTTTATTTCTTTTAATGTTGACATCAATTACAATAAAGCCGATATGGTGTATCCCTTTAAACCTACTGCGCTGTGTGTAGCTGCAAGATATGTAGATCTTCACATGTGTAAATACCTTGTCCAACACGGTGCAGATGTAACACTCGCTGAGAAAGATGGCATGCGTCCATACAGTATTGCTTTAGAGAAAGCAGATAGTGAAATGGCAGACTACTTTAAGTCTATAGAACCAGCAGATTTCCACAATCTAAGTAATAAACTCGATGAGTTAAAAGCCTATAAGCTACCTAAAGTCCTTTTAGAGTTCTTACAAGGAGATAATTTACGCATTGACTTACCTGATTCAGACTTTGAGTATATTGAGTTCTTTACCTTACTCGAGACAGCTGCGTTCAAATTTGCAAGGCAGAAACTACTTCGCATTTCTAAACAAACTGGAGATTACACAGATACTATTATTGTTTGGAATCCAAAGGCTAAGAAAATAGCTTGTTATGATTTAGAACATCAACAGCTTACAGATCTGTGCACTTTCGAAGAGTTTATTGCAAGTCCAACTAGACAATTAGATAAGTTCTTTAATTAGAAAGAATAGAATTAAATAACTATCAAAAAAGGTTACCTTACAGTACCTCTTCCTCCTCTACGGAGTCTCCCGACTTCGTAGTTATCTATAAATGCCAAAAGCCACTGTATTCAATACTATAGATTTATCTGAATATGTATTACATATATGATATTCTACATGGATTTACTTAGTATAAGGAATAAAGCCATATCCTTGTAGCTTTCTAAATGCCTCTATAAGCAATAAATCATAATTCACTTTATAATCTATATCCTCATTACCCCCTATTTCTCTTATATATTTGATTCTAAAATCATCTATATCTTCATTATTTAAATTATAAATAACATTTAGTTTAAATTCATGTAGTTGAATATATTTATCTCCTTCTATTGTCTTGTCTTCATTGTTTAAATATTCGGCTACGAAAACTTTAAAAACTTCATCCCTTATATCGTCTATTTCATGTCTATAACGAGATGGGTAAGTAA
>NZ_WSPP01000258.1:0-4777 GCF_009767705.1 Myroides sp. LoEW2-1
AAATAATATTATATAATATCAATATTGTACTTATTTACATAACGATTATTAAAAAACCCTTTCCCGTAAAGACGAATAATTTATTTATATATCACAAAAACTTTAATTATATTTGTTTAAATCAAAACAATACAGCATAATATGAAGCACTTTAACACTAACTTAGAATTTTACTTCAATGAAGTACTCCAGAAGAAAAGTTATAACAAAATTGTACAAGATGTGATTTACTACATCTCTACAAACTCATTCACACAACTTGGGATAAATAGTATTCTTGAATCATACAATCTTTCAAGTATCAAAAGCTTAAAGCTTTCCTTCTTGGACATTTACTGTGAAATTAAGAAGGTAATCCTTGAAACCGAAAATTACATTAAGTTAAACCAAATGCAAGACCTTATCCTGTTTAAGAAAACTTGTCAAATAGAAGAACACGAATTACAGGAATACAAAAAAGATCAGTTGACAACCATGTACATTATGCAAACGCAATCTATCTCTATGGCAAACAACTTAGAGGATAAAGAAAAACAAGAGAATTTACAATTATTCAAGTCACTTGTAGGTATACAAGAAGATTATAATTATTTAATGAGATCTAAGTTGAATATTCCAAACTGCTTCTCCTAACTAAGACCAATGCCAAACTCACAAATAACAATACGAAATACATTCTTATCTCTATGCTTTATAATTATAAAGCATTTTTTTTGCTATATAAATAAAAAAACCACCTGCATCTACAAGTGGTTTTCTTAGTATTCAAAACTATTCAATCAAATGAATAATTAATCTTAGTTTTCAACAAACTCAACAATTACATCAAAAGTCTGATTTGTAGGGAATGTTCTATACATCATTCCGTTTCCTAAACTAAATTCAAGTTTAGCCCCTGCAACTTCAATGTCACAAACACCGATACCCAAATCATTACCATTAGCATCCAGTAATTTAATAGATAATACATTACCTATCATCACTGCAACATCTTTTGGCATTCTAATACCTTCAGTTTCAGCATCACCTGCTTTAACTCCTACAGTACCAGCAAATTTGTAAATATCTTTACCTTGGTATTTGTTACCTGTAAATACAGCTTTTGCAGTAATATCATATCCGATACTTGCGCGAATCTCCTTGATAATTTCTTCTTTACTATCAGTAAATATTTTCAAGATAGAACTTGAAATATCAATCGGTTGCTTCTCATCTTTATCATTAATAATATATAAGATTTCAGCTGTTTTAGCATCTGCATCGTGATCCCCGAAATAAACGTTACCACCTTGACTTAAATGTTCATTTACAGTTTCGTTGATAATATGTTGGATTGTCTCATTATTCTCAATTGTTTGATACAAATCATGTGTCATATCAATAAAGAAATCACCTTTCTCAGACTCATACTTATAAATGATTGCATTCTTTGTAGCGCCAGGTTCAACTCCTACCTCAGTATACGCACCTTTAGTTCCGTTAGCAGCATCACTTCTTCTATAAAACTTAGTTTTAGTCTCATCACGCTTAACTAACTCCTCAAAGTCAATCGGTTTAATTGTAGGCTTGCCATCTATATCATTCTCAACTACAGAAAACTGTTTAGTATCTCCATTAAAAGTAACAAAAAGATCCTTTCCTTTATCACCTGGTTTAACTTCAGGTAAAGTTGGAATAGCCTTTGTTATCTCTTCTTTGATAGTACTATGTAAAGTTTTAGTATCTGTAACTTTCGTCCACTCAAGACCTGTCCAATAGTAAAAACCAGCAGATAAACTACTTGCAACGTCTACCTTTGTATTATAGATAATAAGTCCAATGTTTCTAGGATCTGTCTTTAAATCTCGACCGTCCTTATCTCTTTCAAGTAGTGGAGAAAATGATGTCAAAGATGTCAAAGCCACTTGAGGTAAAATAACCCCTTGGTTTCCATCTTTAGATGTAATCTCCAATAAAGAAGAAGGCGAAGGATTCTTTGTACCTATCCCCACTTGGGCATGTCCTAAAAAGGACATCCCGAGTAAGGCAGTACATGCAATTATATACTTCTTCATTCTTTCAATTTTTTAATTATTTTATTATTTAGTTGGAGCTGCTTCTGTACTGATAAACTCAAGAATTACATCGTAGTCACCATTAAATACAGGAGTATACATCTCCCCAACTCCAAAGCTAAATTTTAAAGTTTTTGCACCCTTGTCGAAAACAACTTCTGTAGCTGAATCAGCAACTAATTGTCCATCAACACCACCTTTTAAAACTGTAGCTTTAAGTAAACGTGCAAAAGAATCTCCTACAGGAATAGCTGTCTTGAAAGTACTGTCATATCCATAAGTAGTATCCTCAACTGTAACCTTAGTTACAAGCTTTTTAACTTGAAAACCATTGATTACCTCTCCAGTATTAACAGCTCCCTCTCCATCTTTCACTACTACAGTAGTTTGCTCTTTTAACTTCTCAATGATATCTTGATTATTTGTAATCTCATTAAGAATATTTTGAGAAATGTCAATTGCATAAGTTTTACCATCATTTACAGTATATAAGATCGGGTTACCATCTTTATTTACGTCACCATAGTAAACGTTACCATATGAGTTAGGATCTGGTTTTGTTGGGTCAACTGGTTCTGGTGTACCTGGGTCAGTACCTCCACCTGTATTAACTACTTTTGTAATTTCCTTTTGAATAGTTTCATTATTTTTAACTATTTCTAAGAAATCCGAAGTAGCGTTGATATAATACGGAATTGGATTTCCAGCTGCATCTTTCTCTTCTCCTAAGAACTTATAAACAACTGATCCTTTAGCTTTTAGTTCAGCTTCAGTCGGTGCTACTTTAGCATCCTTTTCTATTGCTGTCGCAGCATCTCCGATAGTTTTTACAAATGAAGTTTTAGTCTCCATTGAATTAAAGTAGATAATTTCAGAAGGTAATGGATCACCAGCTGCATCTAATTTTTTAACTTCAAAGTAGTACCCTTTTCCATCTCCAGCATCCTTGATAGATACACTACCGTCTAATTTATTAATTGTCTCAGAAATTACTTTTTTATTATCTTCAACAATTCTCTCAAAATTAGAACTAACCACAGAACTAATATCAATAACAGCTACTTTATCATCTGTTACAGTCATTTTAGTCTGCGCATCTTCTCTTTTGTTATTTTTCGGATCTTTTAATATCCATTTAGAAATAGCTTCCTCACCAAAGTAATGTAATTTTTTAAATGTTTTCTTCACATTGTCAACTTCTTCCTCTACTTCTACAACTTTAAAGAATGTTTCGGTTTCATTACCTAATAAAATCTCATCTAATGGAATTTCAGAAGACCCATTAGTTTTATCAATAATAACAAGTTTACCAGGTTTTCCGTCCTCACCAGGAATATATACAACTGTACCCCCTCCAGTTTCTCCAGATCCTGTAGTACTTTCAATAACTGTAATACGATCGACCAAATTATTAACAACAGATTGAGAAGTTACTTTTTCCCATTGACCACCAGTAGGTTTGTTAGTCCAATAGTAAAAACCTATACCTATTGTTACAACATTACTAGCATCCTTTACTTCAGTAGAGTTATAGATAAGCATACCTTCATCCTTAGTGTCAGCAGCTAATCCAAAGGTGTTTAAATCTTTCAGTTCAATTCTTGGTATCAATACCCCTTTATTCTCAGACTTAACCTCTAATATTGCAGCAGGAGAAGGTTTTTTTGTACCAAAACCAGTTCCGATTTGTGCAAATGCGCCAAAACTTAAAGTTAAAGCGACTAATGTGATTATATTTTTTCTCATGTTTCTTTACTTTTTAAATAATAAAATTCACTGTGTAATGAATTATGGAGTTGTAGTTTCTTTTGGTTTTGGAAATGCCTCTGTAGAAACATACTCAACAATAACATCATAAGTAACACCTGTTGGCAGAGTTGAATACATAGTTCCTATACCAAATTTAAAATCTAATTTAGTAGCTGTAGCAACAATATCAGTCACTGAACTCATAACCAACTGTCCATCTTTAGTTAGAATTTGTACTGATTTCACTCTTCCAAATTTATCAGTAGCTGCAAATACAAAACCATCTTCAAATTGGCTATTGTACGCATAAGTAGCTTTATCTTTTGGTGTAGTTAATTGTTTAGAAAATACTTTTTTCTTAACTGAAAAACCACCTATTACTTCACCTGTATCCACTGCTCCCTCTCCTTCTTTTACTACTACAGTAGTTTGCTCTTTTAACTTCTCAATGATATCTTGATTATTTGTAATCTCATTAAGAATATTTTGAGAAATGTCAATTGCATAAGTTTTACCATCATTTACAGTATATAAGATCGGGTTACCATCTTTATTTACGTCACCATAGTAAACGTTACCATATGAGTTAGGATCTGGTTTTGTTGGGTCAACTGGTTCTGGTGTACCTGGGTCAGTACCTCCACCTGTATTAACTACTTTTGTAATTTCCTTTTGAATAGTTTCATTATTTTTAACTATTTCTAAGAAATCCGAAGTAGCGTTGATATAATACGGAATTGGATTTCCAGCAGCATCTTTCTCTTCTCCTAAGAACTTATAAACAACTGATCCTTTAGCTTTTAATTCATCTTCAGTCGGTGCTACTTTAGCATCCTTTACTATTGCTTCCGTATCATTTCCGATAGTTTTTTCAAATGAAGTTTTAGTCTCCATTGAATTAAAGTAGATAATTTCAGAAGGTAATGGATCACCAGCTGCATCTAATTTTTTAACTTCAAAGTAGTACCCTTTTC
>NZ_WSPP01000259.1:0-29126 GCF_009767705.1 Myroides sp. LoEW2-1
ATTATAAATCAAGTATTTGGTTAGTTGTTCTTCTTAGGGTGAACCAGTTTCATCTCGTCTATTAAATGTTTTGCATCTGCAAACTTATCGATGATGAATAAAATGTATCTGGCATCCACCATAATGTTACGACAGATAGAAGGGTCATAGTAAATATCACTCATCGTTCCTTCCCATACACGGTCGAAATTTAAACCGATTAAATTACCGTATGCATCCACTGCCGGACTACCTGAATTACCTCCAGTTGTGTGGTTAGTCGCGATGAAATTTACAGGTAATTTTCCGTTGTCTGCATATTGACCATAATCTTTCGAATTATATAACTCTACTAATTTTTGAGGAACATCAAATTCGTAGTCACCAGGAACATATTTTTCCATAATTCCTTCTAAATGTGTTACTGGTTCGTAGTATGTAGCGTCTTTCGGGAAGTAACCATCCACTTTACCATAAGTAACTCTTAAAGTACTGTTTGCATCTGGGAATATGCGTGCATCTGGATATAACTCTAATTGAGCTTTCATGAAGGTACGTTGCAAAGCGTTTATTTCTCTGTCTAATTCTTCATATTTAGGAAGAATGTTTTGTTGGTAGTTTTGGAAGATCTCTCTCGCAAAAACATAGCCAGCATCGTTATTCAGATTTTCTAAAACTTGCTTGCTATCACCTTGAAGTAATTGTTGTAATCCTTCATATGATGTCAATTTACTCGTACTGTATATTTTTTTAGTAGTTGATGCAATGTCAATGTTCTTAAGAATTTCTGGCAAGAACTCTTGAGGTGCTTCTTTCGCGTATTTTCCTACAATAGCTTCAAATACTTTTTCATCTACAACTTTGCTGTAATTTTTATAAAAACGCTCTTGTCCTTTAACGATAGCATTCTTTTTATTTTCGAAAGCTTGTGTGTTATTCAAAGAGCTTTCAATAGCGTAAACTTTCCATGCAGCCGATAGTAATTCTGCATTTCGCAGCGCTACTTCAGTGTAGTAATCTTTACTTACCGCATAAGGAGTTATTTCTTTGTAAAGCTTTTCGAATTGAGGTAAAATATTTGCGTACTCTTTCGTCTTTTTATTTTTATTAGCTCTCTCTATAAAATCCTTTTCGAATGCTTGTTTAGCGGCAACAGCATTTGTTTTGTTTAAACCTAAGCTTTCTCCAATCCACTTTTTCCAGTAGTTAGCTGTACTTGCATACTTAGAGGCATATTGAATCTTTATCGCTTGATTAGCACGCATAAATTCATCAGTAATTTTAAGTGCCGTATCTCTAATTCCAATTCTCACAGGATTTAGATCATTTACAATTTGTTCAACAGCATACGAAGGCAAATACTCTTGAGTTCTTCCAGGATAACCAAAAACCATTGTAAAATCGCCATTTGATATACCATCTAATGAGATAGGGAAGTAGTACTTAGGAGTATATGGTACGTTATCTTTAGAGTATTCTGCAGGTCTGTTATTTTTGTCTGCATAAATACGGAAAAGAGAGAAATCTCCTGTGTGTCTAGGCCAAACCCAGTTGTCAGTATCTGAACCAAATTTACCAATTGATGATGGTGGAGCTCCAACTAAACGCACGTCTTTGAATGTCTCGGTTACAAATAGAATATATTGATTCCCTTCGAAGAATGATTTGATTTTATTCTCTTGCCATTCTTCTTTTGGAAAGTTTGCAATTGTCTTAGCAATGTTTTTATTGATTTTCTCTTTTTTGACTACTTCAGAGTCTTTGTCTTTTACTCCTGCTAATACTTGTTTTGTCACATCTTCGATGCGTACCATGAAAGTAACAACTAAGTTATCATTAGGAAGTTCATCTGCTTTTGTTTTAGCCCAGAATCCATTTGCTAAGTAGTCATTTTCTACTGATGAATGCGCTTGAATTTGACTGTAACCACAGTGGTGATTTGTAAGTAGTAACCCTTGTGGAGATATTACTTCAGAAGAACATCCTCCATTAAAATGCGGAACCGCATCTTTCATACTTGAGTTGTTTACATCGTAAATGTCTTGAACTGACATTTTCATACCTAGGCTTTGCATTTCTGTTTCGTTCATTCCTTTTAGAAGGGAAGGAACCCACATTCCACCTTGTTGCGCATAGATAGGCATAGCAACAAGAACAACAAGTGCCTTGAATAAATGTTTAATTTTTTGATTCATAAAAGTATTCGTTAGAATTGAATTTGCTGGCAAGATACAATTTTACAAGAGAAAGCTAAAATTGAAAATCGCATAAAGCATGTTTATAACAGGTGTTCTGTCATATAACCTAAGTGCGATTATACTATATAACAGTGATTGGTAATGACGTAATTTGTCATTACTGATCATCGAGTAGAGGGAGAGTTACTCTATAATGACGTTTGAATTTAACTGTTTACGATGTGAAATTATTAATAGTAGAGATAGAAATGCATAGTCAATAAATCTTCTGTTTTTGAAATGCTCAGGTAATTATTACCTGCAAGTGTTTGGATTTTGAGCTGTATAGGTTATTTTTGAATGAAAGGTTAGCGCACGTTGCTATCACTAATATAAATCGCAAACTAAAATGGATACATATACATTAAGTAATGGAGTCAAAATTCCTTCTGTAGGATTTGGAACTTGGAAAGCGGCTGAAGGAGAACAAGCAGTCAATGCTGTTCTACAAGCCTTAGAAGTAGGGTATAGACATATTGATACAGCATATTTCTATAAGAACGAAGTTAGTATCGGTAAGGCCATTCAATTATCAAATGTCAAGCGCGAAGAAATTTTTGTAACGACAAAGTTATGGAATGAGCATAGGGGATACGATCGTACATTAAAAGCTTTTCAGCATTCATTGGATAATTTACAATTAGCGTATATCGATTTATATTTAATTCATTGGCCAGCATCGAGTAATCAGTTTGCAGATTGGAAAGAAGTTAATGCTGATACTTGGAGAGCACTTGAGAAGCTTTACAAAGAGGGTAAAGTTCGCGCTATCGGTGTATGTAATTTTCATGAACATCACTTGCAAGCTCTGCTTGATGTAGCAGAGATAAAGCCGATGGTCAATCAAATAGAGTTTCATCCCGGTTTTATGCAAGAAGAGGTTGTTTCTTTTTGTGCAAAAAACGGTATACTCACTGAAGCATGGAGCCCAATCGGTAGAGGAAATGTTTTGGATAGTGAATTATTGCAGTCACTTGCTTTAAAGTACCATGTAACTGTTCCGCAATTATGTTTGCGATGGATATTACAAAAAGGGCATTTACCTTTGCCAAAATCGGTTACTTCCCATCGAATAAAAGAGAATTTAGACTTGTATCATTTTGAAATTGACAGCAAAGATGTTGTGTTAATTGATAAAATGTCCTATATTGGTGGTTCGGGATTGCATCCCGATCGTGTTGACTTCTAAATAAAGGAGGTCTTCAGTTACAGTATAATTATTAATTCATATAAAAAAGGTAAACAGATTCAATCTGTTTACCTTTTTAATTATAGGATATGTTGTAGTATTTTATCCGTGGCATTTTTATTTTTTAGAATAAATTGACTGGATATTTGACCAATTTTAGCTCTTTGACCTTCATCTTGTAGCAGATCGTTAAATGTATTATTTAGTTCGTTCTGATTGTGAATGACCTTGCATCCCCCTAAAGCTATCAAATCTTTTGCTTCTTGAAACTTATTGTATTTTGGACCTATAACAACTGGCACTCCAAAGGTAGCAGCTTCTAATACATTGTGTATCCCCGCTCCAAAACCTCCACCAACATAGGCAATATCTGCATAGCTGTATGCTTTAGTAAGCAGACTATAGGCATCAATTATATAGACGGTGTACTGACTGAGTATTTTACCTTTGTGCTCAGAGTGTAAAACAAGTGGCTTGTTAATGGCTTTAATGAGATTATTGATTTGCTCTTGTTTGATATTATGAGGTGCAAATATGAATTTTGTATTTGGATCTTCGTTATTATTAATATAATCGCAAATGAGTTTTTCGTCTTCTGGCCAAGAACTTCCCACTACCACAGTTTTACTGTTCTTGTCATTGGTAAACTGATCTAAGAAATCGAGAGTATTGCAATTGTCTAAGATTTGTGAAACTCTGTCAAATCTCGTATCCCCAACGATTTCGATGTTTTGGAAATGCAGTTGATTAAGTAGACGTTGCGAAGTGCTATTTTGAACAAAGAAATAAGTGAATGCTTTAAGAGCTTTGCGATAGAACCCTCCATACCACTTAAAAAACACTTGATCTTGTCTAAATATTCCCGAGATGAGGTAAGTGTTAATATTTCTTTTGTGTAGTTGATGTAAGTAGTTTGGCCAATACTCGTACTTTACAAAAAAGGCCTTTTCTGGATGTGTAATATCTAAGAACTTTGTTGTGTTGTGGATAGTATCCATTGGCAAATAGACTGTAACATCTGCAATAGTATTGTTTTTCTTTACTTCAAAACCTGATGGAGAAAAGAAAGTTAATACAATCTTGTAATCAGGATACGCTATCTTTAATTTCTCCATGACAGGTAATCCCTGTTCATATTCTCCTAATGAGGCAACGTGTATCCAAAATACTTTATCATTTTTTCCAATTTTGTCCTTCAATGTGATAAAAGATGTTTTTCTACCCTGTACAAAGAGTTTTATCTTTTTGTTGAATAGAGCTACAATATGCAAGATAAAAATAGCGCAATAGGTCAGTAAATTGTATAAATAAAACATAGAAATATCTTTATGTAGCGAAATTACGTTTCTTTTGAGAAAGATTGGACTTCGAACATAAGAATTTATTACTTTTGTAAGTGCAAATATATCTGGAATAAGTCTTCTAAATCATTGCTGTATAATTGTTGCGCATTGATAAAGAATATAAGATACTAAAGAATATTAGGATGAAAAAAATTCAAATGGTTGACTTGAAAAGTCAATATGAAGGAATTAAAGAGGAAGTAAATAAATCTTTACAAGAGATTTTAGAATCTTCAGCATTTATAAACGGACCTCAAGTACACTCTTTTCAAGCAAGTTTAGAGAAATACTTAGGTGTAAAACACGTGATTCCTTGTGCAAATGGTACAGATGCTTTACAAATCGCTATGATGGGCTTAGGTTTAAAACCTGGAGATGAGGTGATAACAGCAGATTTTACATTTGCAGCTACAGTAGAAGTGATTGGTTTGTTACAATTGACACCTGTGCTTGTGGATGTTTGTCCAGAGACATTTAATATATCAATTGATGCTTTAAAGAAAGCAATTACTCCAAAAACAAAAGCAATTGTTCCCGTTCATTTATTTGGACAGGTAGCTAATATGGAGGAAATCATGAAGGTAGCTAAAGAGCATAATTTGTATGTAATTGAGGACAATGCCCAAGGAATTGGAGCTACTTATACTTATAGCGATGGTACACAAGCTAAAACTGGTACAATTGGACATGTAGGTGCTACGTCATTTTTCCCATCTAAGAACTTAGGATGTTATGGGGATGGTGGTGCTATTTTCACAAATGATGATGAATTAGCTCACGTATTGAGAGGTATAGTTAATCACGGAATGTACGAACGCTATCACCATGATGTAATTGGAGTAAACTCTCGATTAGATAGTATGCAAGCAGCAGTATTAAATGCTAAATTGCCAAAATTAGATACATATAATGCAGCAAGACGTAAAGCTGCTCAACAATATTCTGCCGCTTTAGCTAATCATCCAAACGTGATTACTCCTAAAGTTGAAGGAGGAGAAGATGCTCACGTGTTTCACCAATATACACTACGCATTGTAAATGCTGATAGAAATGCCTTGATGGCTCATTTGCAGTCTAAAGATATTCCTTGTGCTATTTATTATCCAATACCATTACACAGTCAGAAAGCTTATTTAGACCCACGTTATAATGAAGCTGACTTCCCTGTTACTAATCAATTGGTGAAAGAAGTACTTTCTTTACCTATGCACTCTGAACTTGAGGAAGATCAAATAAAATTCATAACAGACGAAATAAAAGCTTTCTTAGGATAAGGTTTTAAACGATTTTAAATTGAAAAGACTACCAGTAAAATGGTAGTCTTTTTTTATCTATTGTTATTTGCGAGCTTTCTTTCATTTTTTGGGTAAGTAATTTGATTGACTGTAAATGAAACTAATCCGCATAACATTAGCGATATTGCAACTATGTTCATCGCTCCGTCATTTAAACTGTTTAAAAGCAATGATGTTAGAAATGTAAAAGCTAATTGAGATGCTCCAAAGAGCGCAGATGCTGTCCCAGATTCTAATTTGAATGGTGCCAATGCTAAAGTGGTTGTCGTTGGGAAAATCATTCCTAATGGCAGAACAAAAGTGAATAGAGGAATTAGTTGAATATAGATGCTAACATTTATTTCTATAAATAACCACAACAGCCCTGCAGATATAATCTGTATACTGGTACCAAGTCTTATAATGTCCTTGGGATCTAATCTCTTTCTCAAAATAGAGGAGGTTAAGAATGATCCAAGCATCAAACCGCAAGAATTAATCATAAAAATAAAGCTAAAAGTGGTACTGCTCAGCCCACCAGATTCCATTACCAAAACCGGTGAATTGGAAATGTATAGCATTAAGCAACTATAGGCTATACTGCCAATAATGGTGTAGGTGATGAAAGTTTTGTTTTCAAACAACCTTCCATAGTTTTTCAAGATTGATTTAACCTTTAAAGAAGGTACTCGCTGTGTACTATCTTCCCTTAGAAAGGAAGAAGTCATAAAGATACTTAATGTAGCAAAAAGTGCCATTGCTGTAAAGACATGTTGCCAATCAAAGTACTTTAGTATTACATTACCTAATACAGGTGCAATAATTGGAGCTATTCCTCCAATTAAAGCAAGAATACTGAATATTTTTAGAGTTTGATCTTTATCAAATCGCTTATTCACTATTGCTCTTGCAATTACAACACCTCCACTACTGCCAAATGCTTGCAAGAATCGATAAATCCACATCATCTCTATTTCTTGAACATAGATACAAGCTAAAGAGGAGATGATAAAAATTGATAAGGAGATTTGAATAGGTCTTTTACTACCGTACTTATCAGAAATAGGTCCCCAAAAGAGTTGACCAATAGCTAACCCTCCTAAAAAGGTGGATAGTGATATCTGTACTCTATTTATTTCGGTACTTAAATCATTTGCAATCTTTGGGAATGCAGGTAAATACATATCGATAGCTAATGGACCTAATGCAGTTAAGCTAACAAGTGTTAGGATTAGTATCCATTCTTGTAAAGAGAGTTTTTCCAAAATTTAATGAAATAGAAAATCCTTGGCCTAAAGCCAAGGATTGATTTATATTATTGTTTTTAGTAAGTTATGCAGAGTGTGTGTCTGCATCTTTGTCGATTTTTTTGATTAATCCCACTAATACTTTTCCTGGGCCTACTTCAGTAAATGAT
Organism: Myroides sp. LoEW2-1; assembly: GCF_009767705.1. Classification (NCBI taxonomy): domain Bacteria; kingdom Pseudomonadati; phylum Bacteroidota; class Flavobacteriia; order Flavobacteriales; family Flavobacteriaceae; genus Myroides; species Myroides sp. LoEW2-1. The sequence goes on from NZ_WSPP01000259.1 coordinate 7,440, forward strand.
GTAGCTCCATCAGCAATCATTTGTTGTACAGATTGTGTCCATCTTACAGGTGCTGTTAATTGAACGATTAAGTTCTTTTTAATTTCTTCAGGGTTGCTTACAGCACTTGCAGTAACATTTTGGTATACTGGGCAAATTGGCTGATTGAAAGTAGTAGCTTCGATAGCTGCTGCTAATTCTTCTCTTGCAGGCTCCATCATAGGTGAGTGGAATGCTCCTCCAACAGGCAATAGTAATGCTCTTTTTGCCCCAGCTTCTTTTAGTGCTTCACAAGCTTTCTCTACAGCTGATGTTTCACCAGAAATCACTAATTGGCCTGGACAATTGTAGTTTGCTGCTACAACAACTCCGTCAATTTGGTTGCATACTTGTTCAACGATTGCATCTTCAAGACCTAAAACAGCAGCCATAGTTGACGGTTTTATCTCACATGCTTTTTGCATTGCCATAGCACGCTGTGAAACTAATTTTAAAGCATCTTCAAAAGCTAATGTACCATTTGCAACTAATGCTGAAAATTCTCCTAAAGAGTGACCAGCTACCATCTCTGGTTTAAAATCCCCTATTGTTTTAGCTAAAATAACAGAATGTAAGAATACTGCCGGTTGAGTTACTTTTGTTTCTTTTAATTGGTCTGCAGTTCCTTCAAACATGATATCTGTAATTCTGAAACCAAGGATTTCATTCGCTTTCTCAAACATTTCTTTTGCAAGGTCTGAGTTTTCGTATAAATCTTTACCCATTCCTGTAAATTGAGCTCCTTGTCCAGGAAATACATATGCCTTCATAAGTTTAGTTTTTAATTTGAAGAACAAAAATAAGCTATTTTTATTACTTTGATGTAATGCTATAAAAAAAGGTCATCTGATTTTCAGATGACCTTTTTATGGATATATGTTTTTAAGATTATTGGTAAACAGCGATTCTGTTATCTTCAATCTTAGCTCTGTCTTTAAGTACATTCATTGTTCTACCTTGAACTTGACTACGATCAGTATATTCTATTCTTGACTTATACGAATTAACATTGATGTCTGGTGCATTAGTAACACTTGTCGTTTTAATCATGTATACTCCACGTGCTCCATCGATAAGTTTAGAGTTTGTATTTACTTCAGTAGCAAAAGCAGTTCCAACAACTTGTGGTTCATAACCTGACATAGGAATTAAAGGTGCTTTAATCGTTACATCAGTTGTAGTAGCGATAGATGCATTTGAACTTTTAGATACTTCTTCTAAAGTAGCTCCTGTCATTTTAGCTCTAATGATTTTAGCTTTTTTCTCGTTCATTAAGATAGGTTCTACAGCCAATCTCGCTTCAGAAACAGAAGCTAAACCTGTGTTGTTAGTTGTAGTAACTTTGGCAATGATATGACCATCAGCATTATCAAAACGCTTGATATCTCCTTCTTTTGTGTTTTTGTTGAAAGCCCAAGTTCCAATAGCACGTTGTTGTCCAATACCAGGTAATTGATCTTGGAAAGGATGTAAAGTTACTTTTGTTTGTGTATCTAAGTTCATTTCTTTTGCTTTAGCGATAAAATCACCCGTAGCAGCAGCTTGTTCTAATGATGTAGCTTTGCTAAATACTTCATCAGCAGTAGCATCAGATACTTCAATTTTTCTAGCAATATTTGCTAATTTCACTCCTTCTTTTTTGTCCAACACCTGAATTACGTGGAAACCATATTCAGTTTCAGCAATTCCCATTTTACCTGTAGGGTTATTAAAGATGAAATCTTCAAAACCTTTAACCATTGTACCTTTTGAAATACCTTCGTATTTACCACCTTTTGCTTTTGATCCAGTATCCTCTGACTCTAATGCTGCAAGAGTTGCAAATGAAGATGAATCTGCTTGTACTTTAGCTAAGATTTCTTCAGCTTTTGCTTTAGCTGCTTCTTTTGTTCTTGTAGTATTTGCCATTTGAGCTCCTTCATATGTGATTAAGATATGAGCAGCATCAACTGAAGCTCCAGGTTTTTTATCTACTAATCTTGTTAAATAGTAGTAATCACCTAAGATATAAGGACCAAATACTTTATTAGGTTCAAGGTTGAATAATTCTTCTTGGAACTCTAAAGGCAAATCCTTTTTAGCATAATAAAGTGAATCATATGGTAAATCTGAATTAGCGATAACAAATGCTTCAACATTTTTTACCGTTCTAAATCCAGCAATTGTATCATTTTTGTTTGTTTCAGCGTTGTATTGAATACTTGGTTTTAAGAAACCTTCAATAACCTCTTTAACTTCTTCTTTATCTTTGTTTGATGGTAAGCTCGGAACGAAAGCATATTCAATTACACGAGTAGGTTCAGATTTGAATCTGTTTTCGTGTTTTTTCATATAGTCCAATATCTCAGCATCACTTACAGAAGCTTCTTCGTTGTTAATTGTAGAGTATGCAATAGTAACATAATCGAAAGATACTTTGCTATTATCTGTTTTATAAGCAAACTTAGCATCAAGGTCTGTTGTATATAGACCACCTTGAATAAGTGCAAAGTACATTTGTTGTAAACCAAATCTTTCTAAATCTTTTTCAAAGGCAAGCCATTGATTCCACATTTCTGGACCACCGCTTTTGAAAGACAGGATAAACTCGTTAAATTTTTGAGTGTTGAATTGCCCAGCTTCGTCAAGAAACTCTGGGTTGTTTGCAAATACTGGGTGACTTTTGGCAACGTTTACCAATTGCTCTTTCCCAATGCGCAAACCAAGTTTCTCTATCTCCTCATTTAGAAGGATAGTGCTCACTTGCTCGTTCCAAATAGTTTCGATAGCTTGGCTATTTGAAATCTGTTGTTGTTGCTCTAACTGTGCGACACGTTGAGAAAACTCTCTTGTATTAATTTCGTGACCATTAATTTTTCCTACGTTACGAGGTGGCGCTCCTGCACCAGTTCCTCTAACCACATCACCAACGATAAATGCTAATAATGCAATTCCAATTCCTGCAATTAACAGCGCAGATCTTTGTCTAATTTTTGATAAAACTGCCATGCTTTTCTATTATGTGTAATTTTTTTCAGTGAGCGAAAATACAATTATCTTATTAATAATAAAAGAGGTACTCTTATTATTTTAGTATTATTGATTGTTTTTTTTTAATTAATTAGTTTGAATTTTATAAAACTTTTCGCCTTTTTGTTTTTTTTGATTTTATTTTCGTCTTTTTACTTATAATTTATAAGTAAAAAGTACTACTTCTTAGTAGTACTTTTTGTATTGTTATTTTTAGTTTGTTCGTAACCTTCCATTCTCGTAACTGATTTTTTTCGAAAAAAGAACATAAAAACAGCTACTGCTGCTATAGCAATACCTAACCAAAAGATACCTTCGCCTTTAATGAATTTATCTACTACGTCGTAGACAAACAATATAGCGATAAAAAGGTAGAAATAGGGGATAATTCTTAATACTTTCATTTATTTTTCTTGTTTGATGCTTTCAGCATAACTGTTTTGTGCTTTTATTACGCTTAGTTTACTGTCGAAATCTATTCCTACTCCTGTGGTAAAGTTGTCTTTATCTGTTGATGCCTTATACTTGCCTTCCGTATATAACCAATCATTCTTTTGATCATAGTATAATTGATCAGATTCAAGTTTTTTACCATCTTGAGTAGTAATGACTACATTTCCTTGTAGGTCTATTAGCTCAGTCTTTGAATAGCTAATTGCATAGTCAGCTACTACCGTTGTTTTTTGATCGTTTTTGTCAATAAACGTAACATGAACGCCTTCTGGAAATTCAGTAAACTGATTTGCTACATTAGAGTAATCTAACATTTTGTCACTTACCAATATAGCTTTTACCCTTCCAGAATCTACATATTGAAGATAGATATTCTCTCCTTCTCCTCCAGGGAAAAAAGAAGTTCTGTTTAGGGATTGTATATTCTTGAAATTATCTTCACACGATGTCAATGCAAAAACTATCGCAAGTAGGGATACGGTAGTGACTATATTTTTTATTATTTGAGCCATCCAATATTACTATTCGAATCTTCTTCGTTTAAACCAAATGTCATTTAATGAGAACCCTACATTTATGCTAAAGTAGTTTTCTTTGATTAAACCATGACTGTCTTTTCCTCTCGATCCATATTCAAATCCGATATTTAGATTTGTAAGTGATCTACCTGGTAATGGTAGTCCAACACCAGCGGATACGGCATAATCATTGATTGATTGATTATTTAGCACTAAACCAGTATTTTCATATCTAAAACCTGCTCTATATACAACTTTGTTAAAGTAACTTGTAAAAGAGTTGTGTTTTGGAATGTAAAAACCTCCGATAGAATATCTTTTTGTATTTTCAAAGGCTGAGATTGGGGATACATTAGTACTTGTAGCAAGTTTGCTGTTTTCAATATAAGTAAACTGACCTCCAATAAACCATTTGAACTGTTTACCTATACCTGCTCCTAAGCTTAATTGTTGAGGATTAGTAATTTTTTCATCAGAGTCTACTGTGATAATCTGATCAATCATTCTATTTGGGTTATACACATCCCAAGTCTGTAACTTTGTTAGGTTATCAGTATTCCATTTTGTTTCTGGACTGTAGGTAATATTTGTTTGCCAATCATACCCATTTAATTTTCCTTCATATTGAGCTGATAGTTTCATTGCAAAACCTTTGTAATCAACTCTTCTCTTTTCGATTGTCTGAGTAGCTAATGCTATACCATCTCCACGGTCCTTGATCCAAGTAGCAATATCATTACTTGTATTTCCGAAGTGGTAACCAGCATCAATACCTAAGTGTAAGTGAGGAATTACTTCATAACCAGCACCAACAAATACTCTGTTCACACCGCCGTCACCATTATATGAATTTGTAGTTACTCTGTTGTTTTCGTCTGTGTGAATACCAGTAATTTTATAACCAACATTTGACTGAGGTTGTAAACCGAAAACCACACCTAATTTTTGAGTAATAATTGGTAATCCTATAGCAATATAATCGACAGATTGTCTTTTAACTGCATCAGTTTGTCCATTTGCTTTAAAATCATAGAACTTCGCTGTTGCTCCAATTGAAAATGCAGTGTGTTTTAATTTGCCATAAGAAGCAGGATTCTGTAAGTTAATATGGATACTGTCAGCATAAACACTAGTACCTCCCATAGCTCTATACTCATTTGTACCACTATAGTTTACATTTCCTATTCCGTAGAATGAATACGGAGTAGCTGTTCCTTGCTGAGCTATAGCTGCAGTTCCAAGAAGTAGGCTAAAGCCTAATAGAATTTTTTTTATCATTTTCAATTATGTATTGATATAAGGCGTTCAAACTTTCTAATAAAAAGTTTGAATTAGCAAATATTATATTTTTTAATCTTTTTGCCAAAAAAAGTGTGTCACCACCTGTTAAAATAATTGTTAAAGAAGGGTATAATTCTTTGTATTGGTTGATGATACCATCTATTTCGGAAACTATACCATTAATAACGCCTGAATGGATTGCTTTATTAGTGCTGTCGCCAATTAAATAATCGATATCTTCAAGCTTTAATAGTGGAAGTTTGGCTGTGTAATCGTTTAGAGATTTATATCGAAGTGAAAAACCTGGAGATATTGCCCCCCCAGTGTATTCATTTTTGTGATTAATAAAATCGTATGTAATGCAAGTGCCTATGTCAATGACTAACTTGTCTTGATTTGGATAAAGTAAAGAAGCTCCTGCAGAAAGTACAATCCTGTCAATCCCTAATGTGTTTGGAGTAGTGTAATTATTTATAAATGGCAAAGGAGATTGATGATTAATCACCATTAAATTGGTATTTTGTCTAAGCCAATCTAATTCACCTGTTGCTAATTTTCCTACTGATGATAGTATTGTCGGAGTATTTTTTGGTAGGTGAGTAAATTTTTTTTGAAAAAAAACAAGAAAATTTTCACCTTCAAAAGTGAATAGGTTTTCAAGTCTATTGTTTTCAAAGTGAGCTATTTTGGTTCTTGTATTGCCAATGTCGATGGTTAAAATCATTTCAGTTTTCTTAGAAAAGCCAAAGGTAGTGAATGATTTTTTTTATAAAAAGTTTTGGAAGTAATAAAATCTGTTCTATATTTGCAACCGCTTAAGAGAACAAGATTCTCGATTACTAAAAGGCAAAAAGGTGCCTTAGCTCAGTTGGTAGAGCAAAGGACTGAAAATCCTTGTGTCCCTGGTTCGATTCCTGGAGGCACCACTAAATTACCTTTTTAGTAAACATAAGAAATTGGGTGCCTTAGCTCAGTTGGTAGAGCAAAGGACTGAAAATCCTTGTGTCCCTGGTTCGATTCCTGGAGGCACCACTAAAATTTCTTATTTAAAAGCAACTGGTGCCTTAGCTCAGTTGGTAGAGCAAAGGACTGAAAATCCTTGTGTCCCTGGTTCGATTCCTGGAGGCACCACCAGAAAGCCGATACAGTAATGTATCGGCTTTTTTATTTTAGTATTTCTTGATTGTGAAGATGGGAATCAGGGATCAAGTACAAAAGTTGGGGATCAGTGGCAAAAGCTTTGGTCATCCAACGTATGCGTAACCATCGAAATGAATCCGTCTAAGCGTTTTTTATTGCGCAAAGGTATTGTTTGTGCTTAGGCTGTTTTAACTCCTTTAGGTTGCTTAAAATAGGGGGAAATCTCCATTTACCTATAATCTACTTAATAAGGAATGGAGTGGAGTATAAACTCTTAGTTTTTTGAGTGTAAATTATTAAATATGGCAAACAGGGTACTAACTCAATAATTGTTTGTGTTATGAGGTTGTTTGTTTACAAATATAGAATAGCAATTGTCAAATTACCATTCGTTTATTTTATTGGCATCTAATTTTAGAAAAATAAATAGTAATAGGGTAAAGGCTATTAAACTAGAACCTCCATATGAAAAAAATGGAAGTGGTACTCCAATGGTAGGAAATAGTCCAATTAGCATCGTAATATTAAATGCAAAGTGAATGAAAAGGAAACTAACAACGCAGTATCCGTAAACTCGATTGAATCTCTTTTTTTGATTTTCAGCTAAGTAAATTAGTCGAAAGAATAGAAAAACAAATAACACTATCACTACCGATGCACCTGCAAAACCCCATTCTTCACCTACAGTTGTAAAGATATAATCTGTATGCTGTTCTGGTACAAATCCACCTTTGGTCTGTGTACCTTCTAAGAAACCTGTTCCTGTCCAGTTTCCAGATCCGATTGCTATTTTAGATTGATTAAGGTTGTAGCCCTCGGCTTGTAGGTTTACGTTTTCGCCTAATAATACGTTGATACGATCCTTTTGATGGGGTTCAAGTACATTGTCATATACGTAATCTACAGAAAATACAAACCCTGAAGTGAAAATAGCTAATATGATATATATAAAAGGGTTTCGGTTGATACTCTTGTTGAAATAGAAGTGCAAACTTGCTATAATAATTATTGTAGCAATGATAATAGCAGGTTTAACTACGAGGGCTGCGATGAATAGGACGACAGTTATAAATCCTGTCCATAGGTACCAACTTGGTAGTCCCTCTCGATATAACACAAAAATTAGTGAGGCAAATAACATTGCACTACCTGTATCGTGTTTTAGGATTAACAAGGTTGGGATAGCAATAATTGTAAGTGCGACTAATTGTTCTTTGAAAGTGTTTAAATGACCTTGGTTATCGGATAAATATTTAGCTAATAGCAAAGCAGTCGTGGTCTTTACAAATTCAGAAGGCTGAATACCAAATCCTGCAATCGAATACCAGTTGGTTTGCCCTTTTACTGATTTACCAAAGAAGAATAACCCAATGATTGACAGAAGTCCAATGATGTAAAATATTAATGCATATTTCTCATAGAATTTGGCATCTATGGAAAGTATCAAAATGATAATAGGAAATGTGAGTATAATAAATATTAGTTGACGACCATATATTTGATTAAGGTCAAACATAGAGGTTGGTTCGGCAGGTAGTGATGCTGAATAAATAGTAAACCACCCTGCTATTACTAATAAGAAATATAGGAGTACTGTTAACCAGTCTATATTTTTTTGTACACTAACACTTCTCATTATTTTTTACTTTTTTCTGCAAGTTTATATAGTTGTAATACTTTGTCGTATTCAGATTGAAGACTACCTTCAAGCATTCTTGTTTCTAAATCTTTTCTTACAATCTCATTTAATAAATATTTTTGAACCATTAAGCTGGTAATAGGAGCAGCCCATCTTGACCCCCAATATCCATTTTCAATAAAAACGGCTATAGCTATTTTCGGATCATCTTTTGGAGCAAAGGCAACGAAAACAGAGTGGTCAGTTAATTGGTAGCGTTTTCCGTTAATACGAGTAAAGTTTTCTACTGTTCCTGTTTTACCACACATATCAAGTTGTTCTACTGCAACAGATCGTCCTGTACCTGTTTTAAACACTTCATTCATTCCCTCGATAACAGGTTCAAAGTGTTTTGGATCAATTGTTGTTTGATTTTTTGTAACGAATTTTTTATCGATTTTATGGTGTTCGATCCCCTTAATGATGTGAGGTGTATAGTAGTAACCTTTATTGGCAACAGCAGCTACAACATTAGCAAGTTGCATAGGAGTCATAATTACTTCGCCCTGTCCGATTGAATTGGATATGGTTGTTGTACTTTTCCATGCACCATTTGGATACCATCTATCGTAATAGTCTGAATCAGGAATGTGACCTTTTCTTCCTTCAGGTAAGTCGTATCCTAAGAATTGACCCAGCCCAAAACTTTGTAGATGCTTATTCCAAGCGTTAATTCCATCAGCGGGTTTTTTATATTTTTCAATTATGCGCTTATAGGTTTGGGCAAAGAAGGTGTTACACGATTTAGCTGTAGCTACGTGTAAGTTCCAGTTACCACTATCGTGGCATCCCATCCAAGCACCTTTACCGTAGTAGAATCCTCTGCTGCAACTAAAAGTCGTATGTTGATTTATAACTCCTTCTTGAAGACCTATTAAACCAGTTAGTATTTTAAAAGGAGATCCTGGAGAATATTCTCCAGAAAGAACTCTATTATACAGTGGCTTAGCTAATGAGTCATTGTAAAGTTTGGTGTAATTCTTTGATCTTTCTCGGCCAACTAATAGACCTGGATCGTAGGTAGGTGCATTGATAAGGGCTAATATCTCACCAGACTTTGGTTCTATAGCAACAATACCGCCTCTTTTGTTTTGCATTAAAAGCTCACCATATGCTTGTAATTCACTATCAATAGTAAGGGTAATATCATCTCCTTTTAATGCAATAGTGTCATAGATTCCATTTTTAAAAGAACCTATTTCTCGATTAAATCGATCTCTTTGGATATACTTTACCCCTTTAGAACCTCTTAGGACTTCTTCGTATTGTTCTTCGACTCCTTGGATACCAATGAGGTCGCCAGGTCTATAGTAAGGGTTTGATTTTATGTTTAAGTCATTAACCTGTCTAATGTATCCAAATATATTAGCACCGTGATTTACCTGATAATCTCTCAGTGAACGCTTTTGAATATAGAATCCGTTAAAGTGTCTAATTTTTTCTTGGAACGCAGCATATTCTGCCTTGCTTAATTGAGGTAGAAATATAGAAGGTAGCCTTGGGCTATAAATAGTAGCTTTGCTAAGTTTTGAGTCAAATTCTTCTTTAGTTACATCTAATAATTTACAAAGGGCTAATGTATCAATATTAGTGACCTCTCGCGGTATTACCATGATGTCATATGACGGTTGATTGGCAACTAATAGTTTTCCATTTCTATCAAATATATATCCTCGTTCAGGGTATTCATATACAATTTTCAGAGCGTTGTTCTCTGATTTTTTGATGTAGGTATCATCAATGATTTGTAAATAAAATAAACGAGAGAGTATTACGATAGTAACAACTGTAATTATTAGCGGTAAAAGAAATTTTCTCATTTTTTAGAAGGCTTTATTAGATAGATGATTAGGACACTACATAATAAAGTAGTTATCATTGTGATTATTGTTCTTGAAAGAATTTCTAAAACAAAACTAAACCTAAATAGCTCCAATGCAAATAAAGTAATATTGTGTACTAATATGCTTATTGATATGTAGCTGAATACTTCTAATGAATTAAAGATGTCTTTTGTTACTTTTTTTAGAATATTTAAGTTGTGATATTGATAACTAATACCAAAAGAGAACTTCAATATCATTGGACGTGCAAAAGCAAGAATTAGTGATGCTGCAGCGTGTATACCAGCTGAGTTGATAAACATATCTACTGCCAGCCCTAATAAGAAACTCGTTAAGTATAATAAAGCTTTATTACCACTTGAAGGATACAAAATGATAAATAAAATATAGGGGAAAGGGTTGATAGATCCAAACAAATCAATATTGTTGAATATCAGAACCTGTACTAAGAGTAAAGTTATAAAACGGCCTATATTTGATAATACAATACTATTCATCTTCTAATCCCTCTTCTAAAGTGTTAATCTCTTCTACGTAGTTGTTTTTGATAATGTAAACATACCCTAAATTAGTCATATCATTGAATAATCTAACTGATATGGTAAAATAGTTTGAACTAGCAGTTGTATATGCTTTTTCAATAACCCCAATCGGTATGTTTTCAGGGAATATTTTAGAGATACCTCCTGTAACAATTGTATCTCCTTTATAAATTTCGGCCAATCTTGGAATATCAGTAAGATTCACATAACCTGTATTTTTTCCATCCCATTCTAAAGTTCCAAAATGATTAGAACCTTTGATTTTAGCATTGATTTTTGATTTTACGTTTAAGATACTTTGTACAGTAGAATAATTATTAGATGACTTTTCAATAATTCCTATAACACCGTTGCTATTAATAACCCCAAGATCTTTTTGGATTCCTTGTTTAGAACCTCCTTTGATTGTTAGGTAATTTTCTTTAGTATTAAATGAATTTCGAATAACCTTAGCGACAAGAATAGAGTATTCATCTGTTTCGCTTGGCTGCAGTTTGGCTATTTCTAAAGAGTCTTTGTCTGTCAGATTGTTGTAAACGATTGTCTTTAAATATGCATTCTCTAAAACCAGAGCGTCATTCTCTGATTTTAGATGCATATATTCTTTTAAATCATTTACATTTTCATAGACATAGCCAGTTACTCCATTCGCTGAACTGATAAAAGAACTTCTATGAAAAGTATGTGTTCTAATAATAAAAGCAAATGATATTAGTAAAAGCAGCAAAAACAGTAGCTTAGTACTGTTTTTTATAAAGAAGTTAAATATTTGCTGCATAGTATATTATTTACTTGATAAGTACACTTTTATATTTGTCAATGTTTTTGATAGCTAGTCCAGTACCACGTACAACTGCTCTTAATGGATCTTCTGCAATATAAACAGGTAAGTCTGTTTTTTGAGAGATTCTCTTGTCTAATCCTCTAAGCATTGAACCTCCACCTGCTAAATAGATTCCTGTATTATAAATATCAGCAGCTAATTCTGGTGGTGTTTGTGATAATGTTTCCATTACAGCATCTTCAACGCGTTGAATAGATTTGTCAAGTGCTTTAGCAATTTCGCGGTATGATACAGTAACTTGTTTTGGTTTACCAGTTAACAAATCACGCCCTTGTACTAACATATCTTCTGGAGGAGTTTCTAAATCTTCAGTAGCAGCTCCAATTTGTATTTTAATTTTTTCTGCAGTACTTTCTCCAACAAATAAGTTGTGTTGTGTACGCATATAATAGATAATATCGTTTGTGAATACGTCCCCTGCGATTTTTACAGATTTATCGCAAACAATACCTCCAAGAGCAATAACTGCAATCTCAGTTGTACCTCCACCTATATCAACAATCATATTACCTTTTGGTTGCATGATATCTACACCAATACCAATAGCGGCAGACATAGGTTCATGTATAAGGTAAACCTCTTTACCATTCACTCGCTCACAAGATTCTTTTACCGCACGCATCTCTACTTCTGTAATACCTGAAGGAATACAAACAATCATGCGTAAAGCCGGTGTAAACATTTTTTTTCTTAATGCTGGAATGCTTTTGATAAAGAGGCTTATCATTTTTTCTGATGCATCAAAATCAGCAATAACTCCGTCTTTTAATGGGCGGATTGTTTTGATATTTCCATGGGTTTTCCCCTGCATTAAACTCGCTTCTTTTCCTACTGCAATTATTTTACCCGTTGTTCTGTCACGAGCTACAATAGAAGGGTTGTCAACAACAACTTTCCCATCGTGAATGATTAGAGTGTTCGCTGTACCTAAATCGATAGCGATATCCTCTGTCATAAAATCAAAAAATCCCATACAATTAAATGGCTTTTAGAGTTAATAATTTTGTTTGCTATACAAAAGTAATAAATTAATGTTTAAAATGACGCGTTCCAGTAAATACCATCGCGATATTGTTTTCATTACAATAATTTACACTTAATTCATCTTTAATCGAGCCTCCTGGTTGGATAACAGATGTAATACCAGCGTGATCTGCAATCTCTACACAATCAGGGAAAGGAAAGAATGCATCGCTTGCCATTACTGCTCCTTTTAAGTCAAAGTTAAAAGAGTTTGCTTTTTCAATTGCTTGACGCAATGCATCAACTCTTGAGGTTTGACCAGTACCAGAAGCACATAATTGTTTGTTTTTAGCAATAACAATTGTGTTTGACTTTGTGTGTTTACAGATTTTTGAAGCAAATAACAAGTCTTCTATTTCTTGTTCAGAAGGCTTTGAGTTAGTAACGTTAGTTAAATGCTCTTTAGTATCAGTAACATTATCTTTATCTTGAACTAAGATACCATTTAAACAAGTTCGAATTTGTTTTTTCGGTAACTCCACTTCATTTATTACTAAGATAATTCTATTTTTCTTTTCTTTAAGGATTTCTATAGCTTCATTTTCGTAAGATGGTGCAATTACTACCTCGCAGAAAAGTTGATTGATTTCTTCAGCAGTTTCTTTATCTATTTTTCCATTTGCAATAAGCACACCTCCAAAAGCTGATGTTGGATCTCCAGCTAAAGCATCAATATAGGCCTCTTTCATGGTGTTTCTTTGTGCAACTCCACAAGCATTGTTGTGTTTTAGTATTGCAAAGGTTGGTTGCTCTCCTTGAAATTCCTTCATTAAGTTAACCGCTGCGTCCACATCGAGAAGGTTGTTGTATGAAAGTTCTTTTCCATTTAACTTTTGGAATAGGGAATCGAAGTCTCCGAAGAACTGTCCTTTTTGATGAGGATTTTCACCATATCTCAGCTCTATTCCATTATCTACACTTATTTTTAATGTAGATTCTTGCTCATTAAAATAGTTAAAGATAGCACTATCATAGTGAGATGAGGTGTGAAATGCTTTAGTTGCAAGATATCTTCTTTGCTCTAAAGAAGTTTGTCCATTATTTTCTTGAATCATATTCAAAAAGATATTGTACTCATTAACTGAGGCAACAATAACAGTGTCTTTAAAGTTTTTTGCAGCAGCTCTAATTAGCGAAATACCTCCAATATCTATTTTTTCAATAATATCGGCTTCGTTTGCACCCGATGCAACAGTTTTTTCGAAAGGATATAAATCAACAATTACAAGATCAATTTGAGGAATATCAAATTCTTTCATCTGAGCAACGTCTCCTTCGTGATCTTGTCTATTTAAGATCCCTCCAAATATTTTTGGGTGTAAAGTTTTTACTCGACCTCCTAAGATTGAAGGATATGAAGTGATGTCTTCTACTGCTACTACTGGTATTCCTAAGTCTTTGATAAAAGTTTCAGTTCCCCCAGTAGAGTAAATTACTACGTTGTTTTTATGTAATTCTCTTACAATAGGTTCAAGACCATTTTTATCAAACACAGAAATTAGTGCTGAATTGATTTTTTTAGTTGTGTTCATTGTTGTGTGTTATTAATGAACGGCAAAAGTAAGTATTGTAATGATAATTCTAAAGTATATAATTGAAGTTTTCTATTATTTGAGAAGTTTTTTTTTATTTTTTATCTTTAGAGTATAAATGCTGTTACATCTTTACTTTTGTAGTATATAAAAACCAACATGATTCTATATTTTAGACTTCTAATGAGTAGTTTTCAATTTGCAGTGAATGCTTTGAAAACCAATAAGCTAAGAACCGTATTGTCTCTTTTAGGAGTCACAGTTGGTATTTTTTCTATAATTGCTGTACTTGCTGCTGTAGATTCCCTTGACAAAAATATTAAGAAAGAATTGAGTGGTTTTGATTTGAACATGATTTATGTTTTTAATCATTCTTTTGGCCCTGTAGATATTCCGAGGTGGAAAATAGATCAATACCCTAAAATGAAGTACGAGGAGTTTGATTTTTTAAAGCGTAATGTGCAGGGGGTAGAGTATATTTCTTATAATATTTTTACTAAAAGTGAGATGCTTAAGTACGGTGCTAATTACGCCAATGACGTAAGTATGCAGATTGGAGGTAGTGATTTGCAGTTTCTGGATAATGTAAAAATATCTAATGGTAGGTTTTTCAATGAATCAGAGGCTACAAATGGAGCTTACGTGGTGGTTTTAGGTGCAGAAGTAGCTAAGACACTATTTGGTGATCTTGATCCTATTGGTAAAACGATTCGCTTGTATAGCCGTAATTTTCGGGTTATTGGAACAATTGATAAACAGGGAGCCAGTACTTTTGGTTCGAGTTTAGACGATAGGGCTTATATTCCTGTGAATGTTGTTCGTTTATTGTATGGAGACAATGTTTCAACTTTTACACCTGTGGTCGTACTAAAACCATTTAAAGGCGTTGAGATTAAGGAGTTTGAAGACGAGATACGTTCTAAGTTGCGATTGTTTAGAGGAATGAAAGCTGGGGAGGAAGATAATTTCTTTGTTAATGTATTTGGGGGAATGCTTGACTTTATCGATACTATAATTGGGCGAATGAATGTCGTAGGGTGGATTATTAGTGGGTTTTCACTCTTAGTTGGAGGTTTTGGTATTGCAAATATTATGTTCGTTTCTGTGAAGGAGAGAACGCATTTGATAGGAGTACAAAAAGCAATAGGAGCAAAGAAGAAAACTATTTTATTACAATTTTTATTTGAAGCCGTTATTTTAGCATTAATAGGCGGAGTTATCGGGCTACTTTTGGTTTGGATTATCGCCTTGTTAGTTACTACTTTTTCAAGCTTTGTACTAACACTTAGTATTGCAAACATAGCTATAGGATTATCCCTATCTGGTTTGATAGGTATTTTGTCTGGGTATTTACCAGCTCGATCAGCTGCAAGGTTAGATCCAGTGGAAGCGATAAGAACAGGAATGTAAAAAAAAAGCATCCATATTATATGGATGCTTTTTTTTATCTCACAGATCTATTTAGTATCAGATCTAAATATAGATTTACATTTTTCTTTAAATCTCGACGGTGAACTATAAAATCTAAGAAACCGTGCTCTAACAAGAATTCCGAAGTTTGAAATCCTTCAGGTAAATCCTTTCCTGTAGTATCTTTTACGATACGAGGACCAGCAAAACCAATTAATGCACCTGGTTCAGCAATGTTGATATCACCTAACATAGCAAAAGAAGCTGATATTCCTCCTGTAGTAGGGTCAGTACACAATGATATATAAGGGATTTTTGCATCACTTAATTTTGCAAGTTTAGCTGATGTTTTAGCCATTTGCATTAGTGAAAAACCAGCCTCCATCATACGAGCTCCACCTGATTTTGAAATCATTAAAAATGGAATATTGTGTTTTAATGAGTAGTCTATACCTCTGGCTATTTTTTCTCCTACTACAGATCCCATAGAACCTCCAATAAAAGCAAAATCCATTGCTGCAACTACTAATTTTTCTCCTTTTGATTCTCCGACAGCAACTCTAACAGCATCTTTAAGCTGTGTTTTATTCATTGCTTCTTTTAAACGATCTACATATTTTTTTGTGTCTTCAAATTTTAAAATATCTTTTGAAGAAAGGCTTTTGGCTATTTCTTTGTAGTCGTTGTTGTCAAAAAGAATTTCGAAATATTCTTTACTACCAATACGAACGTGGTATCCATCTTCAGGGCTCACCCATAAGTTAACTGCAAGTTCGTCAGAATCAATTATTTTTCCTGTAGGAGATTTGTACCAAAGTCCTTTTGGAATATCTTTTTTGTTTTCTGTTGGAGTCTGAATTCCTTTTTCTTTCCTTTTAAACCAAGCCATAAAATGTTTGTTTTGTTTATATTAAGTTCGAAAGCAAGGAGAGATTATAACGTATTTACGTTGTTTAAATCTTCAAAAGCTTTTTCTAAGCGAGCGATTAAAGTTAATTCTCCTTGTCTAACCCATACACGTGGATCGTAGTACTTTTTATTAGGAACATCTGATCCTTCTGGGTTACCTATTTGAGTTTTTAAATAGTCTATTTTTCCTGTCATATAGTCTCTGATACCTTCAGTATAAGCGAATTGAGTATCAGTATCTATATTCATTTTGATTACTCCATATCCTATAGCCTCTCTGATTTCTTCAACTGAAGAACCAGAACCACCATGGAATACAAAATCCACAGCATTATGTCCTAAATTGAATTTTTTAGATACATATTCTTGAGAGTTTTTTAAGATAATTGGAGTTAGTTTTACGTTTCCTGGTTTGTATACACCGTGTACGTTACCAAAAGATGCTGCAATAGTAAAGCGGTGATTTACTTTTGATAGCTCTTCATAAGCATAGGCAACTTCTTCAGGTTGTGTATACAATTTAGAAGAATCTACACCTGAGTTATCTACTCCGTCTTCTTCACCTCCTGTAATACCTAATTCAATTTCTAACGTCATACCTAATTTGCTCATGCGCTCAAGGTATTTTTTAGAAATTGTCATATTTTCTTCTAACGATTCTTCAGATAGGTCAATCATGTGAGAGCTGAACAATGGTTTACCAAATTGTTTCATATGTTCTTCACCTGCATCTAATAAGCCATCTATCCAAGGTAATAATTTTTTTGCACAGTGGTCCGTATGTAATATTACCGGAACACCGTAAGCTTCAGCTAAAGTGTGAACTAATTTTGCTCCTGCGATTGCTCCTAATATTGCTGCTTTTTGGTTGTCATTTGACAAACCTTTTCCAGCCATAAAAGCCGCACCTCCATTAGAAAACTGAACAATTACAGGTGAATTTAATTTAGCAGCAGTTTCTAATACAGCATTAATAGTACTTGAACTAGTTACGTTTACTGCTGGTAAAGCAAATCCTTTTTCTTTTGCGTATTTAAAGATTTCTTGCACTTGCTCCCCAAATGCTACTCCTGGTTTAATATTATGTCCCATGTGCCGTTGTGTTAAAAGTTTCTACAAAAATACTAATTATTATTGGATTAAAATGGATAATTGATTCCAACATTTAATACCGATTCTCTAAAGTTAAATTCCTTAAACCATTTTCTATTTGAATCGATTGTTGGATTAAATGTTTTGAATCCCATATCTAATCTGAATACAAAGAAACTAAAATCATAGCGAATTCCAAATCCCGAAGCAACAGCAAAATCTCTTAAAGAGGAAATACCATTGAAGGTATAGTTCTCATCTTCCACATCGTCAAATACATTCCAAATATTTGAGGCATCTATAAATAAGGCTCCATACCATTTTCCTCCTATATTAAAACGATATTCAGAACTGAAGAAAAGCTTCATATTTGCTTCATTGAAGTCGTTTATTCCTCCACTTTTACCTGGACCTAAACGATAAGATTGCCAACCTCTGTTGTCATTTGATCCCCCTGAATAGTAACTTCTCGTAAATGGAATTGAGTTTGAGTTGCCATAGGGTACCGCTAAACCACCAAAAGCTTTAATTGCAAATACACGTTGTTTTCCTAAATCCCAATATTTTACAAAGTCAATTTCTGTTTTGATATATTGAGAAAATTCTACGTCCATGATCGTTTTCTTTCCTGTAGGGCCTTCTTTGGTACTCGCATTTTTCATTATCAAGTTCATCAACGCTCCTGCAGATTCTACTTTTGTTCTTAACGTGTAGAAATTATTGTCATTGATGCTTGTACGCGTGGTTTTGGTGAATACTAAATTACTTGCTATAATTAAGTTATTTTCAGACAAACGAACTCTTCTTTCTTCAATGCTGCGTATCACTTTCTTGTCTTCCTCACTTACACCAAGCGGATTATTTGGATCTAAGGCATCCCAAATGAAGTAATTAGCGCCACTATCTCCAATAGTCAAATCACCACTTTCGTCATAGTATGTTTTCGTTGCATCAATTTTGTAATCTTGAGCAATAGCATTTAAGCGACTATAAGATGAACTGTAAACGCTAAAGTAATTGTTGGGATTCGTGTTTTTTACATATTGTGCATTTAGTAAATCTAAACTAAAGGAATTATGATGAGAGGGTAGCCATTTATAATTAATCGTTCCTGTAAAATTATCTTTGTCTAAACCGATGTTCCTCTGTTTAGATATACCGAAACTCATCGTTGTTGTCGGCAACATGGATTTGGGAATGATGCGATCGGTCTTTATTGGAAAGAAAACACGGGGAAAGGTTAATTTAACATCTCCACCATACTCGGTTACATTGAAAAATACATTATTAGGATTGTTCATTTGGCGTGAAGAACCTATACTTCCTTTAAGACCTACTTCTAAGATTTCCGCTCTTTTGAACACATTTCGAAACAATACGCCAACACTCCCTCCTATACCAAAATCTTGAATATTGGAATGAGTTACGTCTAACGAAGGGTTAAATGTCATCTTTTTTCGAGAGGTTAGATAGATATTAGAGATTAATGACTGACCTGTTGTATCTCTTTGATCTTCTATATACTCAATGACTGGGTAGTTGAATATCCTTAAATTACTTATGGATCTCGATGTTAAAATGCGCTTTTGATCACTGAAAGTACTCCCTTTGGTGATAAAGATAGCATCTGTTAGTGCTTTAGGCTTGTATTGTAGCTTAGCAGAACTATAGATATTAAAGTTGTTGTATTGTAAACTGTCTAAGTCGTATTTTTTATCCTTACTACTGTTGTCTGTAAATAAGTTTACTTCACTTATCTTGTAAAGCTTAAAGGGTCTTTCTACAAGTGTATCACCGGATTTTACTGTCTGAGGATCTATGATTAAATTGATATTGGCTGTGTTTTTTTTATCCAATATTGTATCAACTTCATATCTTATATTCAATTCTTGAAAGTGATATGCACCTTGATTTCTAAAGTCATTTGTAATTCTTTTTCTTTCCTCATCAAAATTCTTGACATTAAAAACGGTGTTAGGTTTTATCAAACTCTTATTTTTACTTTCAACATAAAGACTTTCCAATTCTTTTGTAGTGATTGAAGTCTTAATACTGTCAATATAATAAGGTTCTCCAGTTGTTACTGTATAGGTTGCTTTCACTTTTTTTTCTCCAACTGTATCTATTTTCGACTCAACTTTTGTGTCGAAATACCCTCGATTGAAATAGTAGTTTTTTAATCTTTCAACTGATTTGTTGGTTTTCAAAGTATCGTATAGTGCTGGTACTTCTCCTGTTTTTATCAAGAAGTTATTAATACCTGCAATAATAAAAGACTCACCGAGGCGGTTAACTTGTTTTTTTGATAATACAGCAGTAAGCTTTTTTTCTGTATTAGGGTGCTCTTGTAACCAAACCTGGTATAGGGAATCTGCATTCGGTTTTGCCAGATTGTAAAGGTGTAATCTCAAGCGAAATCCCGTAAAAGGAAATGTACTATTAGGAGTTTGGTATAACTGCTGGTATATTTCTTCTTTACTTGATTTTTTAGTATTTTCTATAATTGTATTATCAACCAAAAGAGCTCTATCTCGTGGAAC
This sequence comes from Myroides sp. LoEW2-1, assembly GCF_009767705.1. Taxonomy (NCBI): domain Bacteria; kingdom Pseudomonadati; phylum Bacteroidota; class Flavobacteriia; order Flavobacteriales; family Flavobacteriaceae; genus Myroides; species Myroides sp. LoEW2-1. Next base: position 27,273 of record NZ_WSPP01000259.1, read on the forward strand.
TCTCTTAGTTGTCGAACATGCAAAAAAACTTATGCTCGTTAATATAATTAGTGCTATTTTTGGTAAAAATTTGCTCAAGGTAGTATTCATCTAATATAGTCCAAAAATACATTTTTTTATGGTTACGAAAAACCAAATAAAATTAATTAAAAGCTTACATCAAAAAAAATATAGAAAAACGCATCAGCTTTTTATTGCTGAGGGAGTTAAAGTGATTAAGGAATTGTTGTCTTCTGATTTTGCGCTCGAGCATTTGTACTATTGTGAAGACATAGATTTTGGTATTGAAAAGTCAAAGCAAACTAAAGTATCGAAAGAAGATATTAAGAAAATGTCTGCTTTGATTACAACGCCTAATTGTTTAGCTGTTTTTCATTGTGCAAAAGAGAGGAACGTAAGTTTTGATCATTTAGTTTTAGCCTTAGATGATATTAGAGATCCTGGCAATTTAGGTACTATCATTAGATTATGCGATTGGTTCGGAATAGAACATTTGTTGTGCAGTCAGGAAACAGTTGATGTTTACAACCCCAAAGTAGTGCAAGCAACAATGGGATCGATAACGCGAGTAAATATTGTTTATGGTGATTTGCTACAACTCTTAAAGGATAGAGGAGAGGATACACCTGTATATGGTACTTTTATGGATGGGGATAATATTTATACAGAAAAATTAGGTTCAAAAGGAGTTATTGTAATGGGGAATGAAGCTAATGGTATTTCTTCAGAAATAGAAGCAATCGTTACTCAGCGTATGAGTATACCAAGGTTTGGAAACCTACAGTTGACCGAAAGTCTAAATGTAGCTACGGCAGCATCTATTATTTTGAGTGAGTTTAAAAGGACGACTATTTAAGAGTTAAATATAAAAACAAAAAGTTATCTTTCAATGGATATAGAAATGCCCCAAAAAGTATCTCACTTTTTGGGGCATTTTTTATGCTTTAAAAATATATCTCTTAGTGGAAGGTAAAGGAGATGAATATCCCTCTTTTTTTCATTGATTTTATTCCTCCTGTCCAAGGACTATCCGCCGAATAATCTCTTATTAATTCATCTTGTAATCCAAACACTCCTTTTATCGCTGGAGTAAATTTGAAATATTGAAAATAAATATCGATTCCCGCTCCAATTTCGTAATTCGCTGTCCACTTTTTCATTCTCCAAATACCTTCGTAATTATCTTTAGTTGAGCTGGAATTACTGCTTAAATCTAAATCTAAGGAAACACCACCTATAATGTAAGGTCTAATATTTCCAGTTCTCAAAGCGGAGAACTTTAAAAGTAACGGAAAATGTATATAAGTTGAATTAACTTCTTTAAAAGAAGAATTTTTTATTTCGTTAGGCGTTGGATTTGCATTATCGTGTTGCTCTTTGTAATAATTGTATATAAGAGCTTTCGGATAGGTCAGTTCTCTTTTGGAATAAAAGAGTCCTGGTTCAAACCTTAAATCTAAGTATTCCATGATTCGCAAGTTACCAACCAAACCAACATTAAATCCCGTAGAAGAATTTACTTGTATTTCAGTATAGTCATGAGGATATTTCTCTCTGAGATCTTGCATTTGCTTATAGTAATCTTCCGTATAACTTATTTGGTAGTTCATACTATTAAACCCAAGGTAGTAACCCCAGTGTACACGTTGTTGATCCCATTCTTGTTTGTTTAAGATTGGGTTTCTACCAAATATCCATTGGGAGAATCCAGAAGTAGTTCCCAATATAAAGAAGATTATTATAAGTATTTTTCTCATATTATTTTGAAGAAGAATAAATTGTAGCAATTCCCATTGTTTGAGGATTGTGTTTTACTTCTTTAAACCCAACTTTTCTTAAAATATTGTTTAAAGC
>NZ_WSPP01000029.1:0-2622 GCF_009767705.1 Myroides sp. LoEW2-1
GTATAAGTATAGACGGTATGTCGTTTTTATTTGATTTCTTTCATTTAAGGGATTGTATTATAAATGTTAATTTTTAATATTTATTTAAGAAACTGATTGTTTTTATTTTTTTAATTATTAATATTGGAAATCAAAATATTTGATATTAATATATTTTTGAACTATTATTTTTAATAGTATGTGTTTTTTGTGAAGTTAGGACTGTTAATAAAAACATAAAAAATAAACGAACTAATCTTAATTACCTTAATAATGAAAAAAAGAAAACTTACCTGGTACACAAAGGGACTTTGTGCTGTTGTTTTATGCAGTTTTATAAGTTGTTCAAGTGATGACAATAGCACTGCTCCAAATGTAACTCCTCCAACAGAGGAACCTAATCCTGAAGGGCCAAAAGTGAAAGAAGCCGAAATTTCACTTGCTGTAATAGCATATACTCAAAATACAGCTACAGTTCAAATTAACTCTAAAGAGGCTAAGAGTGTTTACTATTATGTCGTTAAAGGAGATGATGTAAGTACAATTACTGTTGAGGAGATAGTTTCGAAAGGTGTAAAAGTGAAAGCAAATACTGAGGAAGAAGTTGTAGTAGATGCTTTGGAGGCAAATACCAAGTATACTGTGACAGCTATTGCTATTAATGCAGAAGACAAAGCGACAATTTTGAAATATCCTCAAACGATTAAGACTATGCAAAGTGCAACAATGCAAATCATAGCTGTTGAGGCTGATATCACAACGATGGAGTTTAAGTTTACAACTCAGTATGCTGAGAAAGTTGGCTATATTGTACAAGAGGCAACTGAAAAAGCTCCAACTGCTGAGGATGTTTTAGCCAAAGGTGTATCTATTGATAGACTTGATGGGGAGTCTACTTTAAAGGTTGACGGCTTGAGTGAAAACACAAAGTATAACTTGTATGTGGCGGCTATAGAAGCTTCTGGCAAGACATTACTGCAATCATCGGAGTTTTCTACAAAAGAAGATGTACAAGAAGAGGATGGAGTGATCAAGTTTACAGAGATAAAAGTAAATTCTGAAAGCCAAGGCTGGCTTAATGTTTATATTCTTAATCTAAAAGGTAAAGATTGGGAAGCAGGATTTGAAATAGGATCTATATCAGCAGAGTTGCATGAGCTTCCTACAGGAAAGTTCTATTATGCTTCTTGGTCAGAGGAGGTGTCGTCAGATGGTGTAGGTGAATACTTTATTAAGAAGAGAGATGGCTCAGAATCAATAAGAGATTTGGATAGTGGATCAATTGTTATTACTAAAGGAGCTAATAATACTTTCGATATAGAGATTAATATAGCACGAGATAGTGGTACTCCTTTTAAAGCAATTTATAATGGGCCAGTTCAAGTAATACCATATTAAATAAATAATTAGCATAGAGAGATGAGAAATAAATTTTTAATATTATTTGTGGCATTTGTAGGAGGATTATTTGCAGCTTGTTCAAGTGATGACAATAGTGTTCGCAATGTACCGGGTGAAGGAGAAAGTGAAACGCCCAAAGCAGAAGTAACACTTACTTTAGGTGAAGTAGGTGTAGATAAAGTTGATTTTACTGTGATCAGTAAAAATGCAGTACAAATCGCTTACTTGCTCACACCAAAATCGGATGAAAGTATAACTACAGAAGTTATCTTTCAAAAAGGTATCACTGTGGAGGTTAACAAAACCGTTGAAGTTACTGTAAATGATCTGCATCAAGATTCGGAGTATGACCTATACTTGGTAGCTAAAGGAGAGGATAAAGAAGTCAGTTTAATTAAGCATAGTTTTAAAACTCTTTTACCTAAAGGATTGGAGTTAGTAGATGGTTTTATGATGTATGACGATTTGGATGAAGCAACTGGCTTGTATCGCACAAACTTGATGATGTCAACAAAAAAGATGAGTCAAGATGGAAATGGGATAGAATACAAAGATGTTTTGATTTGGTTGTTGACTCAAGAGCCACTTGTTAAATTAACAGAGCAAAGTTACCAACTACCTTTTGGAAAAGTCGCTCCATTAGAGGGGAGTTATGATACTTGGAAACCTTTGATGTATTATGTTGGAAAACACGTTAAAGGTAGTGATGGCAAGCCAAATTTTCAAGGAACAGCTTGGATTAATTTTGACAAGAATAATAATGAGGATTACTTCGTTGCGGATGATACCAAAGCAACTTCTATTGAAATAGTAGATAATAAAGATGGATCATATACGATTTCTGGTAAATTGGTTGATAAAACTCGTGGTGAGGAACTGACATTTACATATACGGATAGTAAACCTGTTTTTGGCTGGTAGGAAAGTTAGAAATATTGATAAAGTTATTAAACGGAAAGAGAGGAACTATATGTTCCTCTTTTTTTTTAGGTGTATATAGCTTTTTATTTTCTGTTTAAATAATGAATGTCAAATTTTTAATCGTATAATTTGCTTGAAGGGATTAATTAGTTGAATGCTGTATTGAATTGCCCGTTATGCTTGATTTTGCGCTAATGGTAATCCTGTTTTTTAAGTCATTGACCCGTCCTGAAAAAACTGTACAGTTTTAAATACCAATAAGAGATGGAAAAGTCAATAAAAGAGAAAAAAGTAAAACAACGTTATCATCAAGAATTCATT
>NZ_WSPP01000260.1:0-3001 GCF_009767705.1 Myroides sp. LoEW2-1
GATTGGATTTAAGTTTTTCCATAACAATTGAATTTTATTGTTTTCAATTAAAAGAGGATTGGTTTCTATGAATTCAATATTGTGTTTTTTGAAACAGTCATATATTTCTCTAAATATAACTGCAGTAATTCCCTTACTTCTGTATTCTGGATCTACTCCTATAAGATAAAACTCTGCATGATTGTTCTTTCTTATGGCTTTAAGTAAATGTAAAAAACCGAATGGGAATAATTTGCCATTTGCTTTTTGAAATGCTTTAGAGAATGACGGCATAGTGATGGCAAATGCAATCATCTTATTGTTTTCATCCATGATACAAGAGATGAAATCGGGGTGGATGAATTGAAGGTATTTTTCTTTATAATGCTCAATTTGAAAATCTTGTATAGGAACAAAACTTTGTAGGTCAGCATATGTTTTGTTTAAAAGAGCGAACATTTCATTCACATAAGGCATTAGCTCTTTTGTCGTTTTGAATTCAAGTGCTTTTACATTATAGCGACTTTCTATCAAACTGGCCATCTTAGTTAATTTTCCTTCGTTATAGAGTGTCTTGTCTAATTTGTATTCTATCCATTCAGCTTCAGGTTTAAAGCCTAATTGTTCAAGGTGTATAGGGTAGTATTCAGGATTGTATATCCCGATCATGGTAGCAATATAGTCAAACCCCTTTGTTAGCATTCCTGCTTTATCCATATTAGAAAATCCCATAGGGCCTTCTATATAGTTCATTTTATGGGTTTTTCCGAACTCTTTAACGACTTGAATTAACGCTTTAGTAACTTCGATATCATCAATCATCTCAAGCCATCCAAATCTGACTTTGCTCTTGTGTAAATCGTTTACTTCTGTCCAGTTAATACAACAAGCAACACGGCCTACAATTTCGTTGTTTTTATACGCTAAGAAGAATTTTACATCAACACTTTTGAATATGTCATTTTTCAGATCGAAACTCTTTATTTCTTCTTTTATGATGGGAGGGACCCAATAAGGATTGTTCTTATAAAGTTTAAAAGGGAATTTGACAAAATCAGCTATTTCCTTTTTGCTTTGAGCTTCTATAATCTTTATCATTTTGTAAGTCTTATCATCTGTTAGATTTACAAAGATAATTATTTGTGAGTGTATTAAAACTTTATTACCTAAGCTTTTTGATTGTAATTAGTTCATTGTGTGTTTGGCTTTTCGGATATATGCGAGTGGAGTACATCTCTTTTTCAAACATCTGCAAAAAGGCGTTATTTCTTTTTCTGTGATGTTCGTCTAATATGATAGTGTTGAATAATATAAAACCATTAACTGATAATAATTCCTTTAGGTGAGATACAAAATAGTCCTCGAATAGAAAACTTGGCATCGTGTAATCTTGAAAGATGTCGATGACAATCAAGTCAAAGGTTTCTTGACTTCTAAGAACATATTCGAAAGCATCCATTTCAACGATAGTGTGCTTATGAGTTAGCTTTTTTAAATTGAAGTACTTCTTTCCTAAATGGATAACTATAGGATCAATTTCAACGCTAATAATGTTCTCTTGGTAGTTAATATAATTTCTTAAAGTATCGACTATGCTACCTGCTCCTAATCCTAAAACCAAGATATGATTCATCTCTTTTATTTTATGACTGCCAATAAATTTTAGTCCATCTCGAAGTACTTTTTCAAGATTTCCATAGGAGTAGTTTGTATTTGTAGAATCTAAATTTAATTCTCCTTTATGCCATGTAACTTCTAATTGATTGTTGATTTTAGAGTTTGTTTTTTTTATGGTAATTGGAAAAAAATAGCTTAGAAATTTAGTTATCATTTAAACGTTTTTAATTGCAAAGATAGTGCATTACTTTATTGAAATAGGACATGGATTATTATTCTTTTATTTAGGTTTGAAGTTGCTAAAAGTTCCGTCTTTATAAAAAATAATAATTTGGTCTATGTCGCTATTTGAATTAAAAGACTGTGCGATTGGAGCTAAATTTGTCAAGCTTTTACTTTCAATATTTTCCTCTTTTTTTGTTAAAATATTATTTTCTTTTTCTCGTTTATCTTCATCAAATAGAGTAGGGGAAATAGGTGTGTTGGTTAAAGAAGGGATGTCTTTTTGTATGTTTATTTCCTGATTATCGAGGTTGTTAAAATTGCCTTTTCCCTTGAGTAACCACAAGAGATTAATGTCGGGAAAGGTGTCATTTATTTTTAGAATGAAATCTAAACTTGGTTTGTTTCTACCCGATAGAAGGTGAGATAAACTCGATCTTTGTACTCCAATTTTATCGGCAAAAGCGGAAGCAGTATAGTCTAATGTTTCCAGTAAAAATTCTAATCTGTTTACAAAATTGTCCATAGGTATTTGTTTAAAAATGTAAATACATACAAAATATATAACTGTTTACAAATGTAATTATTTATTGTATATATCCAATGTTTACAACTGTATATATGTAAACTATGTTAACGTATTGGTTTAATATATAGTACTTAAATAGTTGATTTATTATGTTTTGTGTTTTTATTTTGTTTGAAATGATTTATTTGCAAGTAACAGTATGAATGTATACTAATGTAAATTACAATTGTAAACTATGATTTTAATTTAACTGTTTACAGATGTAAAAAAATATCTGTTTACATTTGTAATACTAATGAAAAGTAACTCAAGCAATGGAGGTAGATAATATTGTAAAGACCAATACTTATAGTAAAATTAAGGGTAGGTATATCACTAATAAAAGTATCGAGGATTTTTTACGAGACTTAAAGTATAGCTTTAAGTTAAATATAGAAGGAGAATCTGTTTTGGGAAAAGAGATTAAAAGTATTACTTGGGGGAATGGTAGTATAAGAATTTTGATGTGGTCTCAGATGCATGGTAACGAATCAACCACAACAAAAGCAGTGATAGATTTGTTAAATTACCTCTCTGATGATACTCAGGTAGAAGTGTTAAAATGGAGGGATATTTTTACTTTAAGAATCATACCTATATTGAATCCTGATGGTG
>NZ_WSPP01000261.1:0-3823 GCF_009767705.1 Myroides sp. LoEW2-1
TGATATAGCTGAGCAAACATTGAATTTATATGAAAACAATAAAATTATTTTAATGTTTGGCATTATTGAGAAAGAAATTATAAAATCAATTACAAATTAATAATTAAGCATTTTATTTTTATTATTTTTAATTTTTGACAAATGTAGACGCACTGTACAAAGCATTTTGCATAAACTTATTCTCTCAAATAATTGTCATACCTTAGTCCGTAAAATATTCAAAATAGTTTTATGAAAGCTTTAATTTTTAATGGTTCTTTAGATGAAGAATCATTTCGTACATCGAGACGTATAGCACAATACTACGCAGATCAATTCATAAAAGCTAATGTTGAAGTCCAGCAAATTCACTTATCTGATTATCAGATCCCTATATTTCAAGCAAAACTCATGCAGGATATCCCTGATGATGTTTTGGACTTTGCAAACGCTTTCCGTTCGGCAGACATCATGATTTGGTTAACTCCTCTATATCATGGAAGTTTAACTGGCGTAATGAAAAATGCGATAGATTGGCTGGAAATCACGTCAAAAGACACACCAGCTTATTTGACAAATAAAGTAGTAGGATTTACTTGCTGGTCGGCAGGAAATCAAGCGATGCAAGGGATACAGTCCTTAGACAATATCGCGAAGGCATTAAGAGCTTGGTCACTACCTTATTCTATTCCTATCAGCAATATGGATTTATATGAAAACAATGACATATCAGAAATGTATAAAAACAAAATGAATATGTTGACTGAATTGTTAATTCAAAGTAAGCAATAAAAAATAAAGAGGGCTATCTAATAATATTAGATAGCCCTCTTTGATATATATAAATTGCTATTTATTCAAAATCAAGAACTCTGAACGCCTATTCTGAGCATCTTGTGCCTCATCACATGGATTACATTTTATCTTTAGATCCTTAGATCCGTAACCTTCATACTCTAATCTATCCTCAGCTACTCCTTGACTAACTAAGTATTCAACAGTTGCTTGAGCCCTATTCTCAGACAATTTCAAATTGTATTCTGCTTTACCTTTACTATCTGTATGTGATGCCACTTTTACACGCATAGTAGGATAGCGTTTCATTACTTTTACTAATTTATCTAATTCGTGCTTACTTTCTAACGTGATTTCCTTCTGATCAAAAGCAAAGTGAATTGGCGCAAGCGTAATGCGGTCTTCTTCAATCATTAATTCCTCTAAAGGTCTTAAGTAAACAACTATTGACTCCCTTTCTTGATCCTTGCCAATTGAAACCTCTAATTCTTCGTTGATATAATCGGCGTGATTAATCTCTACTTTATACGTTTCGCCACAAGTAATATATCCCTCTACTTTACCATCTTCTCTTGTCACAGCTTCAGCCTCAGTCATTCGCTTACTATTTGTAAACTGCACTAAAGCATTTGGAATAACTTTGTCAAATTTCTTGTTTTTTACTGTAATTTCAACATCGCGTTTACATACTGGAAGTACTTTATAAATGTCATTACGACCAATTCTATTGGAAGAAAAGAACCCTATATTCTTACTGGGATAAAATGAAAAAGAATAGTCATCCAATGCGGTATTAATAGGTGGACCTACATTAATAGGTTTAGCATTTTTACTATCTAAGTCAACCATATAAATATCCATTCCTCCAAATCCACCCCATCGATCTGATGAGAAATACAATATATTTTCTTCGCTTACAAAAGGATCGTCGTTGATTGTCCCAGAATTAATAACACTTCCTAAGTTCTCAGGTTCGCCGTAATCTTCATCTTCTAACAATTCAACACGCCAAATATCAAGCTCACCATGACTCCCCTCCATATTAGATGCAAAATACAAATATTTACCATCTGCGCTCATAGCTGGACTCTGGTAAGTGTAATGAGGCTTGGTAAAAGGTAGCTTCTTTACTTTTCTCCACTTTGTTCCTTTTCGTTGTGCTACAAAGAGATTCATTATTCGGTCTCTGCTTTTTACGATTGGATTCTTTCTAAAGCGACGATGTCTATACGATTCGGAAGCAAAGAAAATGCGCTCTCCGTCTGGAGCGAGTGTAGCTCTCCCATCGTTAAAACGCTTATTGATAGTTCCCTTTAATCTCGTTGCTTTAAAAATGGGGTCGGAAGGTGATTTAAACTCCGCTTGGTAGATATCGTAGTTAGGCAATCTCTTATACTTGTCGCGAACTTCAAATAGCTTTCGGGCTATTTTCTTTTCTTGTTTCGTGCGATTCGACACAAAGTATATTGTATCATTTAAAGTCATTAACGCACCAAAATCGTCATAGTATCGATCATTCATTCCTGATTCTTGGTAAGAAAATCGCTCTTTCAACTTTGATAGATTATAATAAGCATCAGGATCTTGTAAAAAGTCTTTTGCTCTACTGTCGGTAGGTTTTAGCTCTGAAAAGTCATCCATCATATCTCGAGCTACCTCATAACGACCACTTTTCTGTAGAATCTTTGCGTAGCGGTACAACACCTCTGGATCTATATCTTTGTCCTTGGCAATGGCTTTACCATAATAAGTAGATGCCTCGATAACGCGATCTAACTTATCATAACAGTTAGCCAGTTGCAAGTAAACATACGCATCTGTATTTCGGCTGCCTCTATCTAAGCGTTTATATTCCTCAGCAGCTTTTGTATATTCAGTATTCTTATAATATTTGTCAGCGCGTTTAAGGCTTGGTTTTTTCTTTGCAAGTACATCCACATTAAAAGCGAAACACATTACTACCAGCATCCCATACTTGACAATATATCTTCCAATCATGTTTATTCTTCTTTTTTTACTAAATCAAATTTACTATAATATTATCCCTTATTAAAGCATAACGCGACAAAACAAAATTAGTTGCCTTTATTCGACTATTTTTTTATATCAATAGATTAAAAAGAAAAAGCAGTTTTCTTCACCATTTAGAAAACTGCCTTAACATTAATTATACAAAACACTTGACTTATCTAAATTAGCAAGTTTTTTATTATTTAACAATAGTTCCTTCGAAAATAATTTTCTTTTTATCTTTTAAACAAATTTTCTTACTACAAAAACCTAAAGAGAAATTATCATCTTTATAGATTGTATCTCCATTAATAACTAATTTAGGCAAGATAACTTCCTTCTTATTAAGCTTAATAAGTGCCCAATTATTTATGTTGTCATAAGAGATAAACAAGGTATCTCTATCCATATTGACATAATTGACATTTAAGACATTTGCTTCCCCTTGATTAATTAATTGATTATTTTCAACTGCTTGCCGTTGTTCGCTTCCCTTTTCTGCTTTCTGTTGACAAGAAAAACTCAGTATCAGAAGAACAAAGCATATAATCTTATTACCTCCTATAATTATCTTCATATTAAAATTCGAAAAAACACAAATAACACATTTACTCTACTAAATTATCTTATCAATAATCTATCTAAAAAAGTACTTACAATATTACATAAAAAAACCGATCACTATGTGACCGGTTTTATAAAAATCTATCTATGACGACGACGAGGTCATCATTATAACCACTACTCAAATATACATTAAGTAATACCTACAAACTTTAAATATTCAAATACGAATATCAAATTTCATCAATGAATCACATATTGAATTTCTGACAAAACAAACCTGAAAATCAATATATAATTGTAAATTAACAGTTCCTTTTAAAGATTATTTTACAACAAATACAAAAAAATGATTGACAAATTCACATAGCAGCGTATGCACCCGAGCAAGTACATCTTGTGAGATATAATTATTCTTCTACAACGTTTGAGTTTAATGTTTTATAGTTATGAGGATATAAATCTGTAATGTTCT
>NZ_WSPP01000262.1:0-7442 GCF_009767705.1 Myroides sp. LoEW2-1
AAGAACATTACAGATTTATATCCTCATAACTATAAAACATTAAACTCAAACGTTGTAGAAGAATAATTATATCTCACAAGATGTACTTGCTCGGGTGCATACTGAACAACAAGTTAGTAAACTAACTGAAAAAGATGGTTTTTACAAAAACGAATTAGTAAAAATTTTACTACCTGAAGAAGTACAGAAAGTAGACCAAACGCTAAGAAAATTAGGTTTAGGTAACTTGGCTGACCAAGGATTAATGCTAATCAATCGCGCAGCAGAAGATGCCGTGAAAGAAGCTACACCCATATTTGTAGACGCTGTAAAGAACATTACTTTTAACGATGCAAAGAATATCCTTCTTGGAGGAAAAGGCTCTGCAACGAATTATCTAAAAGAAAGTACTACTAAAGCTTTATACTCAAAGTTTTCTCCTGTAATCGAAAAATCACTCTCAAGTGTAGGTGCTGATAAAGTATGGGAAAAGATCTTCTCTACTTATAACGAACTACCACTTGTCTCGCAAATCAATACCAACCTAACAGATTACGTTACAAATCAAACTATGGCTGGTGTGTTTACTATGATTGCTGTTGAAGAAGATAAAATCAGAGAGAATATAGGAGGTTCGAGATCAAATAAATTACTTCAAGATGTATTCTCAATTCAAGATAACACAACAAATACATCGAATAAAAACACTTCAGATAATTCCTCTAAGAATAAAAAAGATAAAGATCAAAAAAAGCAAAGTATTTTTGATAAAATCGGAATTTTTTAAACAAAACACACTCATAACATTATTATAACATTCATTTAACTGATTAAGTCCGATTTTTTTTAGACATTTGTATCATTATATGATTGATTTCATAAAGTTAGGGTTAGTTAATAAAAAACCGAGTAGAAATAGGCCTCTACTCGGTTTTTATTTTTTATTATCACGACAACCTTTCGTGTATTTGTTTGAAGTAATCAAATGCTTTATACAAATGTGTGCCATACCATGAGAACATTTCACCATCGACAAAGACAGTTTTTCCATGATGAGTAAACCTACCTATTTCAAAAGCATGTTCTTCTGTAAAAGGAAAAGGTTCTGATGACAAAAACACTACTTCGGGATCTCCTTGAATTCGTATCTTTTTTAATTCTATTTCAGGATACCTTTCTTCCCTATTCTCATATACATTCACAAACTTATTCAACTTTAATAACTCGTTTATAAACGTATCTCGTCCAGCAACCATAAAAGGCTCTCTCCAAATAAAATAAGCCGCCTTATAAGAATTCTTATCCTTTACAAAATCCATAAAATCCCTCTGAGCGAAATTTAATTTATCAATCCATTTTCTCGCCTCCGTTCTTTTATTAAATAGATTCCCAAAGTCTTCAATCATTTGGATATTATCGTCCAAAGTAACCACATCGGTTACCCATACAGGACAAATCCCCTTCAAGCTCTCAACTATTTCAAGTGTATTCTCTTCTTTATTTGCTATAATGATATCAGGCTGTAACAACTTTATTTTCTCAAGGTGTACTTTCTTCGTACCCCCTACTTTTGTCTTAGTAGCCTTTAGGTGATATGGATGTACACAAAACTTTGTAATACCAACTATTTCATCTTCTAAACCTAAGTCAAATAATGTTTCCGTTTGTGAAGGAACCAACGAAACAATGCGTTTTGGAAGTGTTTCAAAACGATGTTCCTGTCCAACCTGATCTTTCATTGCAATCATAACCTTTCTTTTAAAATATCACTCATTTCTCTTTGCAATAGCAACGCTTGTTCACGCGCTTTCTCTGCAAAATCTTCTTTATTAGATGCAAAGATAATCCCTCTTGAGGAATTTATTAACAAACCAACCTGATCATTTAACCCATATTGACACACATCTTGCAAACTTCCACCTTGTGCCCCCACTCCAGGTACTAATAAAAAGCTATGAGGTACTATATTTCTGATTTCTTTAAAATACTCCGCCTTTGTAGCTCCCACAACATACATCAGATTATCCGCATTGTTATAAGTCTGTGATTTCTCTATTACTTTTTGATAAAGTGGTTTACCTTCGATAAGTTGAGTTTGAAAATCAAAAGCACCTTCATTAGAAGTCAAAGCTAATAAAATAGTATGCTTATTCTCAAAAGTTAGAAATGGCTCAACAGAATCCTTACCCATATAAGGAGCTACTGTAACACTGTCAAACTCCATATCTTCAAAAAAGGCTTTTGCATACATAGTGGCAGTATTTCCAATGTCTCCCCTTTTCGCATCTGCAATAGTGTACAGCTCTGGGTAATTTTGATTAATATAATCGATTGTTTTCTTTAGTGATTCCCATCCTTTAATACCATACGCCTCATAGAAGGCAATATTAGGTTTATAGGCAACGGCAACATCGTGTGTTGCATCAATTATAGCTTTATTAAAGCTAAAGATAGGATCTTCCTCTTTCAACAAGAAAGAAGGAATTTTAGTCATATCTACATCTAAACCAATACATAAAAAAGAATTCTTCTTTTTTATTTGCTCAAGTAATTGTTGTGTTGTCATTATAAAAGTATAGTTTAAAAAAAACCACACTCTACAAAGGTAAGTGTGGTTTTGAAATATCATAAACTTAAATTAGAATACATCGCTTTCTTTCAGCTTTTCAGTATTGCTAACTAATTGTAGTTCATCAATGATTTTTTGAATGTTTCCGTTCATTACACCGTCAAGATCATAAAGTGTCAATCCAATTCTATGATCAGTCACACGACCTTGTGGGTAATTATAGGTGCGAATCTTAGCAGATCTATCTCCACTACTTACTTGAGAGTTACGCTTTTTAGCATCTTCCTCTTGTTTCTTCGCTAACTCCATTTCATATAAACGAGAACGCAATACAGATAAAGCTTTGTCCTTGTTCTTATGTTGTGATTTTTCATCCTGACATTGAGCAACCAAACCTGTTGGGATGTGCGTCATACGCACAGCTGATTTAGTTGTATTTACAGACTGTCCTCCAGGTCCTGATGAACAGAATAAATCAATACGGACATCATTCATGTCAATTTGAACATCAAATTCTTCTGCTTCTGGCAGTACCATAACAGTTGCTGCAGATGTATGAACACGTCCTTGAGTCTCTGTTTGAGGAACACGCTGAACTCGGTGTACACCTGCTTCAAATTTTAAGGTTCCATAAACATCTTCTCCTGTTACCTCAAAAATCACCTCTTTGTATCCTCCTGAAGTTCCTTCGTTTACATCAACTACAGATGTTCTCCACCCTCTTGATTCACAATATTTAGTGTACATTCTAAATAAATCTCCTGCAAAGATACTCGCTTCATCACCTCCCGTACCTGCTCTCACCTCAACCATTACGTTCTTAGCATCCTCAGGATCTTTAGGTATCAATAAAAACTTAATCTCCTCTTCTAATTCAGGTAATCTTTCTTTTGCCTCTTCCAGTTGCATTTTTGCCATATCAACCATCTCCGCATCACTTCCGTCTGCAATGATCTCATTAGCTTCATCAATATTTCCTTTCAGAGTTAAATACTCAGCTCGTTTTTCCACAAGCTGTTTTAAATCTTTATATTCCTTATTTAGTTGCACGTAACGTTTTTGATCAGCAATTACATCTGGTTGAATAATCAAATCAGAAACCTCATCAAAACGTTGCTTTATAATTTGTAATCTATCTATCATATCTTTAAAATACAGATAATTAATTTGGAATGCAAAGTTAAAAAAAAAGAGGGATAATTCACTATCCCTCTCGCTTTTTACCAAATATATGTAAAATTATTTTTTAATCTCTATAGAAAGCTCAACATCAGACCATGTCTTACCTTCATGTAGATCTTTACATGCTTCATGTAAACTGTCAAATGCTGTATTTGCAGAGAAATCAGCTAAAATATCAATAGCTCCGTTTAGTTTCAACACACCATCTTTCTCCTCATAAGAGAATTCTTTCTCTTTGCTGATACCGTTCATTGTAATATTTACAACAACCTTACCATCTTTAAACTCTCCAAAATAACCATTGATATTTCCAAGCATTTTTGCAAAGAACTCCATTTTCAACTTCTCATCTCTACCTGCGTCATTAGTAAAAACAGACGATGTTACAACTACGAATTTTGCATCGCTTAATCCCTCTGTAACAGTAGCAGCACTTGCGTTTGCATCAATTAACTTAATGTCTTTGAACTGCCCTTTTACTCCAACTTTACCTGGTGTTTTAAATGCTGTCCATTCTAATCCATACGTATAGTTAGCTTCAGCTACTTGTTCTGTTTTAGCATTATCTTGAACGTCTTTTGTGTCTTGTTTTTTCTCTCCACATGAAGTAGCAAAAGCTGCTACTAATGCTATAGCAAGAAGTGATTTTTTCATTTTAACTGAGTTTTAATTTTTATAACGTCTAAAATACTAAAATCAGTACATTTAATTCTTAATTAAACATTAATTTTTTCTATTAGACAAAATTTATAAAGGAATAGAGCTAAAAAACTCACCTTTATCTATTGTAAAGGCTATTAAAGTATTCTTGTCAAAGAAAGCTTAACTGTCTTTACTTTTCCATTTGAATCGATGTATTTAACCTTCACCTTTGTGTTCTCTTTTCTCAATATCTTTTCGTAATCCGAAAAATCATTCGAAGTAAAACCATCAATGGCTAATATTATATCCCCTTCTCTTAACCCCTTTTTATAGGCATCAGTAGTCTCTATAATACTGGCAATCATAATTTGACTTCTATCGCTACTATATTTAAAAGAGATTGGGTTTATCAATGGCTTAAACTCCTTACTAAACAACTGATTTGGCTTGATGTAAATCACCTTAGAATTATAGTCGAGAATCAAGTCAAACCTGTGGATAATCTCACTCCCCATTATACCGACGATTCCCTCTGCAGCACTTACACCTGCTTCATCTGACGATAAGGAAATTGCCATATCGCTTTTTTCTATTTTATAATCTCCTAATTGGATATTCTTAATTATTCCTTTCTCGTAAAATGTCTTATTACTAAGATTGTTACCTGTATAAGTAATCTTCTGTTCTAACTTGTCATACAGCTGATGTTGTTCTTTATAAGGTCTATTCACGATAAGTGTCACTCCTGCCCCACTGTCAAATAGAATATCACCTTCAAATTTATCTCCATTTGAAAGTTCGAAAACAATGGGTAGTTTAGGTATATTCCCACCGTAAAATTCAATAGGTAATTTCTGATAAGCGCTATAGTCTAAAGCGGTACCAAATTCATATAAACTCATCGTCTGCGTACCAAAGTCAATTTTAGTTAGATACCTATCTAAAATAGTAGCCCCAATAATTCCGTCAAATTTCTTTTCATACAGTGCTGTTAACCTCGAAAGATCATCAAGAACAATAGACACATTATCTATAGCGACATTGTTACCTAACTGTAACTGATACCCCTTCATCATATCATAACTTTTCTTTCCTCCAGCTCCACTTACATTAATACTACTATTAATTTCAAATCCCCTTTCGCGAGCAACAGTTGAATCTACCATGGCAATTCCCGCACCTGTATCAAAGAAAAACAACAAACTATCAATTTGATTGTCAAAGGGCAATTTTAAAAATATAGAAGTGTCGTCTTTGGATAATATAAACGGCAATTTAACTTCTTGTCCAATCGAGTTTACAACACTTAACAGGACAAACACCCCAAATAATTTTCCCAAAATATTTTTCATACCTAATCATAACTTTAAAGCGCAAAGATAAGTAACCTATTGGCATTTTTAACAAAAATAAATATAGATAACCAAGATATTACGTTAATTTACCTATAAAACAAAAAAAGGAACTTCATAAATGAAGTTCCTTTTTATATAACTATTCTGCTATATTATTTCTTTTCAGGAATTTTAGTTAGAATCTCTAAAACAAATTTCCAATATTTCTGTACTGAAGAAATACTCGCTCTTTCTACAGGAGAGTGAGCTCCTCTAATTGTAGGACCAAAAGAGATCATGTCCATTTCCGGGTAATGAGTTCCCAAGATACCACATTCTAATCCTGCGTGACACGCTACAACATCTGGCTTACTTCCATTTTGTTTCTCATAAATATCCACCATGATGTCAAGTATTTCAGAATCTGGATTAGGGCTCCATCCTGGGTAAGACCCAGAAAACTCTACCTCACATCCCATTAACTCAAATGCAGCTCTTAAGCTATTAGCAACATCTAATTTCGAAGACTCTACAGAAGATCTCGTCAAGCATTTAACTACTAATTTCCCATCTGCTAAATCTACTTTTGCAATATTATTTGAAGCCTCTACTAAACCTTCAAAATCAGGACTCATTCTATAAACACCATTATGAGCAGTATACATAGAACGCACAAAGAAATACTGCGCCATAGAAGGCATCACTTTCTTAGGCATATCCTCTGCTGATAACTTCTCGAACTCAACTGTAAAATCAGGATCTACTGTGTGAAGTTCTGCTTTGATCTCATCTACTACAAGGTTCATATCATATACAAAAGCCTCATCGTAAACCCCTGCTATAATAACATCTGCAACACTTTCACGAGGAATAGCATTTCGCAAACTTCCTCCTTTTATCTTCGAAATCTGCAGTCCGAAATTGTCAAAAGAATCGAACAACAAACGGTTCATAATCTTATTCGCATTACCAAGTCCTTTGTGAATATCCATACCTGAATGTCCACCTTTCAGACCTTTAACTGTGATGCGATATCCTACAGACCCTTCCGGCGTATCTTCTTCATCATATTCTGCTGAAGCTGTTACATCTACACCACCAGCACATCCGATATCAATTTCATCATCTTCTTCTGTATCAAGATTCAAAAGAATCTCTCCTTCTAACAAACCTCCTTTTAAACCTTTTGCACCAGTCATTCCAGTCTCCTCATCTATCGTAAATAAAGCTTCAATAGCAGGATGAGGAATATCTGTACTCTCTAAAATTGCCATAATAGTTGCTACTCCCAAACCATTATCAGCTCCTAAAGTAGTTCCTTTTGCACGTACCCAATCTTCATCTATATACATTTCAATACCTTGAGTATCGAAATCAAAAACAGTATCGTTATTTTTTTGGTGAACCATATCCAAATGCGATTGCATCACAATTGTCTTTCTATTCTCCATACCTGCAGTTGCAGGTTTTTTGATGATCACATTTCCTACCTCATCTTTGATAGTAGGTAATCCTAAACTTTTACCAAAGTTCATCATAAACTCAATCACTCTTTCTTCTTTCTTAGAAGGACGAGGTACTGCATTAAGATCAGCAAACTTATTCCAAAGTTGTTTTGGTTCTAAATTTCTTACTTCTTGACTCATATTATTAGTTGTTCTTATTCAAATTATATTTCTTCAAATTTAGGGATTTCTAAATTAATATATAGTATACATCTAATACTTTAATATTCC
>NZ_WSPP01000263.1:0-5413 GCF_009767705.1 Myroides sp. LoEW2-1
ATATATAGTTAACTTTTGTGTTTTTCAATTAGATTTAAATTATGATTTTTTGTATGATAATTAAATAATATTAGTAAAAAGTAGGTGAATGCTAAGTGATTTGTTGTCAGTGAGGTATATTTATTTCGATATTTGCAAAAGTGTTTTAGTTTTAATAGTTTGTTTTTTATATATAGCCAAATGTAGATTAAGGTCGAAATATGCAAGGGATTGTATTTTTTCAAAAGACTAATAATTTATACCTTCGCGGATGAAAAAAAATAATGGTCTTTAGTTTGCTTTGGCATTTAGTGTCAGTGCAGATTATTTCAAATTAGTGTGTATTATTCCTATTGATTTTTAGGGTTGTATACTTAATTACTAATTGCAAATACTATTATGTAGTTTAAAAACTTAAGAGAATGACTTATTCGGAAATAAAAGTAAAGATTGATAGTCTAAAACAGCAAGTTGAGACTCAAGGAGGTGTGAATAGTGAACAGCTACAAAAGTTATATCATAAGTACCGTTTGGAGTGTAACTATTTTTCAAATTATGCAGAGGGAAATACTTTGGCAAAAGAAGAAGTTCGAAGTATGATTGATGGATTGGTAACTGTTGACAAAAAGCCTCTAAAAGATTTAATGGAAATTAAGAAACACGATGAGGTTTTAAAAGAATTATTAGGAGGGAGTTTGGTAGACTCACACCTGTCTGAAAAGTATATCAAAGAGCTTCATGCCAAGTTAATGTATGAAGAGGATAGCGATAGAAGAGCTGAGCTTGGTCAATGGAAGCAGACTGATAATAGCATGTCTACTTACAAAGGTGAGAAATATACTTTTGTAGCTGCTTCTGCTGTAAAAAAGGAAATGCGAGAATTGATCAATCGCACCAATGAAGCAATCGACTATATTCTAAAAGGTAAAAAGTATGCTCCACATCCTATCGATGTAGCCCTTAATTTTCATGTTGATTTTTTGAAAGTAAGCCCTTTTGATAGTGGAAATGGATTAGTAGCACGCTTATTGAGCAATCAGATTTTAATAGCCTTTGTTTATACGCCATTTTGGATTACAGATAAGGAACAAGAGTTATATGTAAAGTATTTAACAGATGTGCTGTGTTATGATGAACCAAAAGACGATTTGTTTACTCATATTGGGCAACAAATTTTGCGTTCGCAGCAAATGATTGTCGATATACAAGAAGGGAAGTCTATTGAGGAATCGGAGAAATTTTACAATCAAATCGAAATGCTTAAACGTCAGTTAAAGGCTAAAGAGGAGGAGAAAAGTAAAGTAAAGTCAGCCGAGTGGTTAGAGTCGATATTTGTTCACTCTATACGTCCTTTATTTACCGAAGTTGAGCTTCAGGTATTGGAGAGTTTTGGAGATTTGTTCGGTGAGATAGAAGGGCAGTATACATTAGATGTTTCAGAGGAAGAAATATTGGAAGGTGAAGAAGTACTTGTTAATGTAGCGCAGGAGGGTGAAGAAGAAACGATTGCAACTGAAGAAGACGCATCAGCTGCTACTGAAGAAGATAATGTTGAAGACGCATCAGCTGTTACAGAAGAAGATATTGTTGAGGATGCATCAACTGTACAAGAAGAAGATTTAGCAGAAGAATTACCACACGTATTTGATTTAGACAATCCTCATATAGCATGGGATAGAGCTGAGGAGATACACTCGGTTATTCGTTTAGGTGGATTTAAACTAATTGAGGGAGCTGCTGCTATTGAGGTAGGAGTATCTTGTAGGTTTACAGAACTAACTTATGTTATTGATTTAGGTGACGGTACAGTATTCGAGAAAGAATACGATCAACAATTAGAAACTGCTGAAATAAAAGCAGTAACTGATTATACTTGTGAGACTATCGTAAAGAAAATTAATGCGTTATAAACGACTCGATTTACTATTGTAAAAGCACTGCCATTTGGCGGTGCTTTTTTGTTTTAGGATTAGCCCTCTTTTAAAAGTATTCATCATTGGCCTTAGTCAAGGTGTTAATGTTAGGAGGAATCTTCTTAATGCTATGTCTAATTAGTTTTAGTTTATGTAGGTATGTTTATTATAAGATAGTGTGTTGTTTGAGTTTGGAAGGTTAAGAGGAGATAGAGGAGTATGTTTACTCGAAAAGTAGAGGTGTTTACGGAAAAGTGAATTGGAGGAGAGTAGAAATTAGGTATATTAGGTAATTAAAAAAGAAGGACTATGTCAATCAAGAAAATTAAAGGGATGATGTTATTGCTGGACAATGTTTTAGATAAGGAGGGAAATGATAGATATACAAGAAGCGATTTAAAAAAAGCTATTGAGGCTGAAATGGATAATGAATTGGTTTCAGATAGATTTATTACTGATCTAAGAGGTGATTTAGAAAAAGACTTTGGTATTAATCTAAGTTTTAATTTTGGAGATAAAAGAGTTCAAATAGTAAATGAAGATGAAGATGAAGATAAAAGTGGAACAATAAAAAAGATATATCGACTAATGGGATTTCTTGGATTAGAGCTCTTGAGTACTAAGATGAAAGGTTTCACCTCTTTTACTAAATATGTTCAATCTGAATTTTCTGAAGATGTGAAAGGTTTTTTGTGGATAGATAAATGTATAGAAGCAATACAGCAAAAAAGAAAGTTAACTATTGTTCATAAGCGTTTCGAAAATGAAGAAAGAAAGAAAAGAGAAAATATTGTACCGCTATTTTTAAAAGAGTATAACAATAGATGGTATTTAGTAGTTGAACCTGTGGATAATAGAGAATATATGATGTATGGGTTAGATAGAATACAAGAATTAATTATCCAAAAAGAAAAGTTTGAATTAAGTGAACCTATAAATTTTAATATATACAAAGATGCAATTGGGGTTGATTTAAGAAATGATGTTGATTTGGTGAAATTACGATGTGATGAAGAAAAGATGAATTATATTAAGATAGCTAAAATTCACGAATCTCAGACTATAGTGAGTGAAACTGAGAAGGAAGTAATATTCACGTTGAGGGTTAAGTTAAATAATGAATTAAAAAACTGGATATTATCTTATGGCTCTCATATAGAAGTCTTAGAACCCATAACATTAAGAAATGAAATTATAACAGAATTAAAGAAGGCTTTAGATAAATATTAATATAATTTGTCAATGTACTTTTTTTTGCCATTGGCTAACATAAGTTTGTCATAACTAAAATTACGGATTATGACACTATCTATGAAAGTAGCACAAATTTGGAAAAGGTATGCGAAAAGTATACCTGCAGATTTAATTGAGAGAGAGTTTTGTTACAGTGAGAATATTGAACAGAAAGATCTCTTGTTTTTAGGATTAAATCCTTCTTTTGAAGAGGAATCTTTGAATCAAGCAGTAAAATATAATGTCAGAAGTCAATTAGATAAAAATTTAAAAAACAAGGAGTACTTTAAACGTATTCTATCTTCATTAGAACATCGTCTGTTTGATATAGACTTAAGAGATGATTTTGCTTATGCAGATTTATTTTACTACAGAACTAATGAAAAGGATAAAGTAGTTGAACAATTGATAGATGACGTAAATGGTCTTATGTTTTTAGAAGATCAATTAACGGTAACACAAAAACTGATAGAAGAGGTGATTAAGCCAAAGGTTATTGTATTGAGGCATTGGCATGCAGCTGTTTTTATGGGGATGTTAGGAAGCAAAGGAGATTTTACATGGTTAGGATATGATTTAGAATTAGTTGAATATACGGGTAGCGAACATCCTGTCTATCAGATAAAAGGTATTATAGACGATATAGCTTTGCCGATACAGTTTGGTCGAAATACGAATCTGTTAGGAACTTATGTTATACTTTATCCTTATGTAGAAACTGCAAAGTTAATTCAAGACCAAAAGATATTGAATGCATGGGAATTAAAGAGGTATCAAGAGCTGGCATATAATGATAGAAAGAAAGATATAAGTCCTTATCCAGAGAAAGGGAATACGGTAGATATTGATATATTATTAAAGTTTCCCACATTGTATTCCGAGTATTTTTTGGGTGATCAAAAAGGATATATCAGTAATAAGAATAAAAAGATCATAGAGGTACTAAAAAGCTTTAGAAAGTTTAATAGTAAAGAAATGGGAAGGGTGTTGTTTGCTTATCTTTCTAAAGAGCGACTCCTTAGTGAAGAGGATATAGATAATCTGACAATGGATCCTGAATACTGTAAGAAAGTATTTGGAGTGAATTGGTTTGTATTAAATGAAGTAACAGGAGTTGCTGTTAAAGATGCAGCAAGAGAGAAGAAAATGTACTTCACTACTCCATTCTTTTTTTTGGATAAAAGGGTATTCTTTCTGATAAAAGAGTGCAATCAAGAAAATAGAGATAAGTTAGAAAAGTGGTTTGTAGAACTGATGATAAAAAAAGAAAGATATGATATTTAAAAAGATTGCTGACTTTTCTTTTGATGCTGTATTAAAAGGAAGTGTAAATAATGTAGATGATTTTATAGAGCAAGTTGTCAAAAAACAATTTATAGAGCATAAGGAAGTTATCAAAAGTATTCACAAGGAGTTAGTGAATTATATTAAACAAGATAATGCAACCTATTTCCTAAGACTATATGGTTCTTTCAGTAAAGATAAGTATAATTATTTACGACGAGGTTTTTTAAGTAAGTACAAGTGTAATAATAGATTAGTTTTCTGTGATAATACTTTTTCGATGTTATTTGCAGGTGCCAAATTGAGTAATATTCCATACACTGTTGAGGATTTAAATACTTTATTTAGAGGCTCTAGTTTGATTTGTTCTTTTGGGTTTACGAGTAGTGAGAAAGAATTGTGTTATTATAACAGAGAAGAAGCTTATAGAGTTAACCTTAATGGAAGAGGTTGGTATTTAGCACATTTAAATGCTGTAGGTAAAGATTATGTGAATGAACCAAAAGGAGTTTTAAAGGATACTTTTATTAATCCTGATCGCAATCAATGGAATGAAAAAACAAGAATTAGAGAAGTTGAAGAAGAACTGAGCCCAAAAGAGTTGAAATTATTACAAGCACATTTTTTAAGATTAATACATCCACTTAACTCATTTTTAGTGCCCAAAAGGACTCAACTAGAATACATAGGAAATAACATAGGAGAAGAAAATGAATTACTATTTAAAGTACAAGAATTTATTAAACAGGAGTTTAAGGAAGAGTATGTAGAATTTTGTAAGTTAGCTTTAGTTGAGGAAATATCACTTAACAATCAAAAACGGATAGAGGAAATTAAGTGGAAGAAAAGTGATTTTAGTAAAAGAAAAAAAGTAGTAAAAGAACAAATTAATCTAATACTTAAGGAAATAGAAGAAGAAAAGAGTAAAGATAAACTTGAAAATATGGATGATATTAATGATTTACGAAGTGAAATATTAAAAGAAAAATTAAGTACTGTAGGGA
>NZ_WSPP01000264.1:0-2323 GCF_009767705.1 Myroides sp. LoEW2-1
AAAGCATTCAGAGCTCAGTTTAGAGGTGTAAGAGATATTGATTTCTTTTTATACAGATTGACTAAGCTTTATGCCTAAACACAACTTTTGAGATTGATCCGTTTTTGTTTGCGAGTTCAGTTTCGATAAATAGCATTTGATGAGCGGTGAGATGATACTAATAACAATTTTGAGTGTGGTATAATCTGTTTGTCTAATCCCTGTTAATTGTGGTAGGTAAGAGAGGTAGACGTTGTCGTGGAGGTGAAAATGGTGTTGTGATAAAATAGAAAAAGCTTTCTAAGTAAATAGAAAGCTTTTGTAGTGGGGAGAGCAGGATTCGAACCTGCGAAGGTTTCCCAACGGATTTACAGTCCGTCCTCGTTGGCCGCTTGAGTATCTCCCCTCCGGTATTTTAAAATATTTTACAGTCTATAAGAACTTTAGTGGGGAGAGCAGGATTCGAACCTGCGAAGGTTTCCCAACGGATTTACAGTCCGTCCTCGTTGGCCGCTTGAGTATCTCCCCTCCGATATTTTAAAATGTATTATAGTCTATAAAAATAGTAGTGGGGAGAGCAGGATTCGAACCTGCGAAGGTTTCCCAACGGATTTACAGTCCGTCCTCGTTGGCCGCTTGAGTATCTCCCCTCCGGTATTTTACAATATTTTTACAGTCTATAAGAACTTTGGTGGGGAGAGCAGGATTCGAACCTGCGAAGGTTTCCCAACGGATTTACAGTCCGTCCTCGTTGGCCGCTTGAGTATCTCCCCTAAGCTTGATTGCTTATCTTCTTGTTAAGAACGGTGCAAAGATAGAGCTGTTTCCTTAATCTGCAAGCGTTCTTGAATTTTTTTTTGAAGTTTTATTTTCTCTGTACTGCTAAACCTTTGGTTATAAAAATAGTACAGAGAAAATTATTTTTCATTTTATTTTAGAATTTATTTACTGTTTGGCGTATCGCAACTAATTTAGTCATCAAGTCTTCAAAATAGTCCAAATGCAACATGTTTGCTCCATCACTTTTTGCATTAGCTGGATCGAAATGTGTCTCTAAAAATAATCCATCAACTCCTACTGCAATACCCGCTTTTGCGATAGTTCCAATAAGGTCAGGTCTACCTCCAGTAACACCAGAACTTTGATTTGGCTGTTGTAATGAATGTGTAATATCTAAAACAGTTGTTCCAAATTGTTTCATAGTTGGAATACCTCTATAGTCAACGATCATGTCTTGGTAGCCAAACATAGTACCTCTGTCCGTCATCATTACGTTCTCATTGTTGCAATCCAGTACTTTTTGAACTGCGTGTTTCATACTTTCAGGACTCATGAACTGCCCTTTTTTCAAGTTAACAGTTTTACCTGTGTTAGCAGCAGCAACCACAAGATCTGTTTGTCTAACTAAGAAAGCAGGTATCTGCAAGATGTCAACGTATTCTGCTGCCATTGTAGCATCGCTAATTTCGTGAATGTCTGTTACAGTTGGAACACCAAATTCCTTACTTACTTTTTGCAAGATTTTTAGTGCTTTTTCGTCGCCAATTCCCGTAAAACTATCAATTCTCGAGCGGTTTGCTTTTTTGAACGACCCCTTGAATACGTATGGTATTTTCAATTTGTCTGTTACTTTAACAATGTGCTCTGCGATGCGCATTGCCATTTCTTCACCTTCAATAGCACAAGGACCTGCTAATAAAAAGAAATTATCAGCATCCGTATTTTTGATTTGTGGGATATTATTTAAGTTCATAATCTTATCAGTTTAATATGTCTTTCTTTTTGTTTTGTTCTTTTTTACTTTGACTACTTCTGCTTTTTGAGTCGCATTTTTCTTTAGCAGTTCTTTGTCTTTGGTTTGTTGAAAATAAGAAACTACTGCGATGATAACTACTCCAAACGACAAGTTATTGGTAACACCGTTTCTAAGGAAAATGTCAAAGGTAGCATTCTTTTGAGCTTCTTCAAGCGGAATGTTGGTTTGTGTTACAATAGCTTGAGTCAAAGTATCCATGAATTCAGGAGTCACTTGATTAAAGGTAATGTATTGAATCATTGGGTAAAAGAATGTGATCAGAATACACATGACCAATCCACTTAAAAATGCTTTTTGCCAAGTAATAATACCGTTGTAAAATTCTTTCTTTTTCTGTCTTATACCTAACCAATAGAAAAGAATTAGAATAAAATTAAAAAGTATTTCAAGAAGGACTTCGAATCGGATCTTTTCAACGCTATGAAAACCCAGTGATTTAACTACAAACATCCAGACTAATGCAGCAAGTGTAGCAATCGCAGCCCACTTAAACTCAATTGAGAAGTTTCTCATTATGCTATATTAAAA
>NZ_WSPP01000265.1:0-7288 GCF_009767705.1 Myroides sp. LoEW2-1
GTATTTGTTTGAATTTAAGTAGGTTAATTTATTTCATTTAATTATTTAGAACAGTTAAAAATAATTAATAAGTTTGCGTCTAATTATATTTAATCTAAATAAATAAAATGAAAAACATTATTAACACTAGTTTTCTATTGATTTGTACATTGCTTTTCTTGACAGCTTGTTCAAGTGATGATTCAAATTCAGTGGAGGAATTAAAGAAATTCTCAATTGTTGTAAAAGGTCAAGATAAAAGTGGCACATTAACTGATTATTCCTCTTTTACCTATAGTGTTTACAATCAGAATACTTCTGAGTCTATCAAAGGTAATCTTGATCAGAAGGGATTAGCTACTATTGAATTACAAGTAGGTAATTATGATTTTAATCTCGAGAGCCCAGAAATTGGATTTGGTTTTCTAGGTAATGTGTCAATTAATAAAAGTGAATCTATTGTCATTGACATTGAGCTTGTTAAACCAACTTACCAAGGTTTGATAATCAGTGAACTCTTTACCTCGGGAGAGGGAGCAGAGGACGAGTATGGCGAGTATGTAGAATTAGCTGATCAGTACGTTGTTATCTATAATAATAGCGATAAGGTTAAGTACTTAGATGGCCTTTCTTATGGGATTACTGAACATTGGAATAAGTTTCCATATAACGCAACTACCCAGCAAGCTATGGATGAAAAATCTGTTTTAGCTGCTATTGTATATACTTTCCCAGGTACAGGAACAGACTATCCTATAGCTCCTGGTCAAGAGGTGGTTTTGGCTCGTTCAGCTAGAGATTTTAGTGAGAAAGGAAAAAATAAAGCTGCAGCTGATTTAAGTGGAGCTGATTTTGAAATTGTTATGCCATCTAATGATACTGACAATCCAAAAGTTCCTAATATGATTGTAAACGGGACTACTCATGCAGATATGTTAGGCTATGGAGTTGGTTATTCACCAGCTTTCTTGTTTAGACAACAAGGTGATCTTAAGTCTTTTTTGAGTGAAAACTCTATTGTTGTTGAAAGTATGTATGGAAGTAAACCTGTATTTAAAATTCCTGTTGATATTATTGTTGATGGTGTTGAAACAGGACAGGTGAATCAAGTAAAGTATAAATCACTATTAAATGAAATAGATAGAGGATATGTTACTGTTTCAGATACCGGTACAAGAGAGGTTTATGTTAGACGTATAAAACAAAACCAGTCATCTAGAAAAGTTTATATGGATACAAATAACTCAAGTGAGGATTTTGAAATTAGAGTAGGTCAAAGAAACTTCCCCGCAAAATAGAGCTGAACTTCTGTATGATATCTTTAAAAGTGGGCGAGCTCTAAAGATATTATAGTATTAAAGTCACAATTAATTCTTAGTGAATTTTACAAAGTGTTTACTAGTAATTCACTAAGAATTTCTAAGCTTTATTAATTGGCTTAACATTGGATATATTGTATAATTTCAAAAGTCTGACCACTAGTATGACTATGGTAGAATCATTACCGATGAGAAAAAAATATTTTATTGTTATATTATTTTTAATTAGCTGCTTTTGTTTTGCATTTAATAACTCTAAAAACACTACGTATAGCGTTGTTATTGAAGTTTTAGATTTTCAAGGAGAACCTATTTCTTATGCAACTCTTGAATTTTTCGATCTTAATTTTGAGCTTACAACCAATGCTCAAGGTCTAGTATACTTAAAGCTACCCAAGGGCAGTTATAAATACACCGTTAAAGCTTTAGGTTTTTTACCATTAGAGCAGACCTTAGATGTATCATCTTTTTCTAAGACGAAGGTTTATTTAAATAGGGAGAGTATCGAATTGGAAGAATTTATTATTATGGCTAAATATAATAGTAAAGCAAAAGACAAGGCTGTTATTAATCAAACAGCCTTGTCTTATATTCAGCCTACCTCACTTGTTGATGCATTAATTCTTCTTCCAGGGAGTTTACATCAGCAATCTTCTTTAAATCAGTTCAGTGGTGTTAATTTTCGTAGTTCAGGTGGTGATCAAAATAATGCTTTAGGTGTATCTATTATTTCCAATGGTGTTTCAATGCACAATGATGGTAGTAGAAATCAACTTTATGGATTAACTCAAGGTTCTAGAACTTCTTTTGCTAAGGAAAGAAACCTTGTGTTTAACTCTGGACTAGATATGCGTATGATATCAACTGACCATATTGAGAGTATTAGTGTTGTTAGGGGAATTTCCTCAGCTAAGGTTGGGAATTTATCAAGTGGACAAATTAATCTTAAGGCAAAACAAGGAGTTAGCCCTCTGCAAATACGCGCCAAGGTAGATCCAAATGTTCAGTTGGCTTATCTTGGAAAAGGAATTGATTTGGGGTCCAACTATGGTGTATTACACTTAGGTATGGATGTTTTAAGCTCAAAACCAGATGTTCGTGAAACCTTGACAAAATTCACTAGGGTTACCTCTCAAATCAATCATAATTTAGGTCTTGATTTTTTAGGGAATTATATTGAGCTTAATACTAAATTGAATTATACTCAAACTTTAGATAATCATAAAAGTGACCAGTCTACCGAGTATAATGAGGAACTCTACAAAGTGAAATATCACAAATTAGACTTTACATGGAAGGCATCTACTTTGCTTGATAAAAAATGGATTGACGATATTGAACTTATTGCACATTTTGATTACACAAAAGATGTGTTAGATCGTTCCTTACTTGTTTATTCTGATGGTGGTATAAATATGTCTAATGCGACGCAGCCAGGAGTACATGAGGCTTTTTTTTTACCTTCTAAATATAAGACGAGTTATCAAATGGACAATGCTCCACTGAATGTGTTTTTACAATTCAATGCGGGTAAGTTTTGGAATTTGTCAGATAAGATCACTCAAAATATTATTTACGGGATAGAATACAATAGTGTAAAGAATCACGGAAAAGGCGCAGTAATTGATCCCAATCTTCCACCTTTTCCTTCTGATAATTCATTTATTCGCCCACGTAAAAATTCTTCAATTCCTTCTTTAATTCACTCTGCTTATTATATTGAAAGCAACATAGGTATTAACATAGATAAATTAGATTCAAAAATTGATTTAACAACCGGGTTAAGAGGTGTGCAAATGTTTAATTTACCTTCATCTTATTTTTTAAACAACAAGGTTTTGGTTGAACCAAGATTGCAAATGAATTTTACAACCAATTATAATTCACAGCAAGATATCTATACAAATTTTAGAATTGGATATGGTCAGCAAAACAAACTTCCGACTTTAGATTATTTGTATCCTGATCGAATTTATCGAGATATAGAAGTTTTAAACTGGTATGATAATTTACCAGAGAATCGATTATTACTTACTCATACTTTTATACACGATGTAGAAAATCCGAATTTAAGAGCCAGTAGAGCCAAGAAGTTTGAATTTGGTATGGATTTTTCATATAAGGATTTTGAGTTCTCATTAACCAGCTTTTATGAAAAATATGATAGAGGCTTTGAATATCACTATCAGTATAGTCCTGTTAATTACAATAAGCTAACCACTGCTAATAAGCCTATTGTAGGTAAGCCATCTATAGGGGATTTTGATATGGATACCCAGCATAATTTTATTATGCTTCCAAGGGCATTAAATAGTAGTGAGTTACATAAAAAGGGGCTTGAGTATAGGATTGTATTGCCAGAGATTAAATTTTTATCTACAAGTATTGAAATTAACGGGGCTTATTATAAAACTAAATATGGCTCAAATCAACCTAAGATGTATTATCCTAAAACAATCACTAATAATGAGTTATATCCTTATGTAGGTATATATGATAATGCTCCTGAGATAACTCTTAGCCGCTTGAATACTAATGTTTGGTTTAATACAAGAATACCGCGTTTGAAACTTGTTTTTACAACCTTTATTCAAGCATTATGGTATACATCTTCTCAATTATCAAGTAATGAATCTTTTGTCCCTTCAGCTTATTTGGATAAGACTAATACTATTCATAAAATTGATTATGATAAGGTTAAAATTGATAACCCTGACTTAATTTCATTGGATTTGCGCAATGAAAAAACTAATTTTTCTAAAGATACAACCAGACCTGATTTTATGGTCAACTTTAAGGGAAGTAAAGAGATTAAAAATTTTGGAAGTATATCTTTTTTTGTCAATAATATTTTAAATCTAAACTCTAAGTATAAGAATAATTACAATGTAAACCAGCGCAAATGGTCTTCAGCATATTTTGGAGTTGAAGTAACTTTAAAATTAGATGTGTTATGAAACAATTTGCAATAAGAATAATTGTTTGTTTTATTTTCTTGTTCACTTGTTTAGCAATAGGTCAAACAAATAAGCTAACAAGTCAATATTTTGCTTTAGATGATAATGAGTTTATATTAAATACTAACCCAGGTGATTTGCCAAAGTTTGTATTTAATTCTGCTTATTTAAATAATTATAGTCATGTGGGGGCACAGACCTATTTAGAATTGTTTTATCACAATCAAAATCAAGATAAATCATATAGAATAGACAAAGGTAAAAAATCAAGTGAGTATGGTATTACAGCTCGTTGGTTTACACCTGTGGATAGTACTTCTAATTTCTTTTCGCAGGTTGTGGTTAGAAAAGGGGTACAGCAGGATATCTACGGATTTACTTCTAGAGTCTCATCAATTTACGGCCCTTATCAAATGATTAATTTAAAACAAGGAGATTATAAGTATCAGAATTATGATTTAAGTGCACGTTATAGTAAAAGAATAAAAAATTTTGTTTTAGGTACTAACTTAACTTACACAGGGGATTATTCCTTTAAACAAACAGATCCGCGAGCTCGAAATATTTCTTCTTGGTTCTCAGTTGAACTAGGTAGTGTTTATCATTTAAATAAGAGTTTTGATTTTGGATTAAGTACAACTTATCAACTACACAGGCAAACTCAAGAGCTTGATGTTTGGAAAGGAAACATAAAACAACAGTTTTTTGTTTTACGTGGTTTTGGTATGATTGATCACGAACATAAGGATTATGTATTTTCAAGAAAGCGCATTTATACTCAAGATCAATTCGATGTAAACCTTTCTAGCTCTCTATGGAAAGACAGAAAGTTTAATATAGATTTATTGTTGTTAGCCAAAAGTAGAAATATGAAAACAGAGGAGCAAATTCCCATTAATTTACATCAATTAAAAACTTCAATTATTTCACTTTCAACAGTTTTAAAGTACTATATTTCATCGAATTGGCTAAGTAAAATAAATCTGTTTTATCAAAATAAGACTTTAAAAGGTACTGAGAATAGGTATAGTTATACGCGTGTTAATCAGAATTATAGTGGGGTATATGATTATGTAAAGATTGGTTCTTTACAAGCTTATAGTCTAAAGCAAAATAGATTAAGGATACAAACAGAAATAACTTATCGATCGAATAACAGTGGTAGTTATTCATTTTTGTTGGGCTACCAAAACCAATCACTGAATGAGAAGTATAAAGCAAGTAATTTTAGATCGCAATTAGATAAAGATACTTTTAGTGCTGAGATAAAATCAGATTACAAGGGAAATAAAAATCATTTAACTTGGGGAGTTATCTATCAATTAGAAAACACAACTAAGGCCTTAGCGCAAAATGACAATAGATTTTCAAGCTTGTATAATGAAATTTATTATCCAGTTTTTCTGTATGATTCATTGGATAAAAATATGTTAGCTTTATTTGTCGATTATAACTATCGCCTTAAAGGTAATCAACAAATAGGAATTAAAGTTCAAGTATCTAAGCTTTGGGCTGATTCCACAAAGTTGAAAACAATGCAGGTAGTAGATATTAATTATTTAAGCGCTTTTACTAGTTTGTATTATAGGTTTTAACCCAGTACAAAAAACGCTAGTTTTTGCTTTTAGATAAACTAGCGTTTATTTGTTTGGAGTAGAAAAGCAAGTTCTTTTTAAAATACTTTTTTAC
Source organism: Myroides sp. LoEW2-1 (assembly GCF_009767705.1). NCBI lineage: Bacteria > Pseudomonadati > Bacteroidota > Flavobacteriia > Flavobacteriales > Flavobacteriaceae > Myroides > Myroides sp. LoEW2-1. The sequence continues at coordinate 5,945 of NZ_WSPP01000265.1, forward strand.
TAGATAAAATTAATGTTCTTGTTATTTCAAAGATTATGTGATTGATCTTTATAATGAACCTATTTTAGTAACTGATCAAAAAGCAATTGATTAGGTTCTCTTAAGATATAGTGATTCTCGTCGTAGTGTTCTAAGTTCATTTGATTAATCACTTTGACAAAGGAATCGTAGTCTATATATTTTATTGTAGGTTCTTGCTTTTCGGATAGCATCACCAAGGCCAGTTGCCAATGAGTAGGTTTTATCCCATCGGGTAGTCCTGAAGTAATGACAGGGACAAAGGCCTGTTTTGGAACAATACTACTTACCCCTAACGTTAGGCTATAGGCTCCCAGGATTTCTCCTTGTTGGTTTTGATAAAACATCGGTTTCATATAGTAAAGGTCTTCGCTTTGCTTTTGATGTAGGAATTGTTTAAAAGTATCGGTTAATTCTTCTACTGGCAATTTAACCCAGTGATCTAAAGTTGCTGAAGAAATATAGATAGGATTGTATCCACCAAATACAACAAAGGTCATTTGCTTTTGTTGAAGCTGAGCCACTTGCTCTAACAGGTAATTGTTGTTCCATGCCTGTATATCCTGTTTGAGTTCATTCAGTCCTGCCAACTCGATCTCTTTTTCGTCGTCTAAGATAAAGGTATGCACTTTAAACAATTTGCAAGCTGATTCTATGCAGTGAAAGAAATCTGTTATGTCTTGCTCGGTAGCTGGTACATTCAGTGAAACTTTCAAGTCCTTTGCATCCTTAGAGAGGATGAATCCCCTTCCGATCTGCTTTGGATTGACTGCCACTATATTGATTTCTTCAATCTGGCTATCGCGTAACTCCTCCAAGACATAAGCAGAGTTAAGGTCTCTACATCCAAGGAGTACAGGGTTGTCAAATAAAGATTCTATGACTGCTAAATTAATAGCTTTTTTGAACAGTCCTTTTTGTTTTATTCGTATTTCGATTGCCATGGTTTTTCTTTTTATTTCAAATATAGGGATATCCATTTTGTTTTTTGTAACTATCTCGATTTATTTACACCATTGATTATAATTCTTTAATTTATACTTTTTAAGTGCTTTTAGGCATCAACGCCTTGTTTTTAAGTGGATTTGGTATTAAATGGTATACGGATATCTTGAATATGTATTGTTGAATTATTAGTAATTGTGTTATAATTTTAGCATAGTTATATTTTGTTAAGAGAAACGGGTGCTTTTTATAAATAGTGGAAAAAATCCTCAATACACTTATTATTAAGTCATTGTGCGATGTTTTGATGATTTGTATCTTCTCTATGGCTGAAGGAAGTTTTACTGTCCTTTTTATCTATTGTCTAATTTACTTATCTTA
>NZ_WSPP01000266.1:0-623 GCF_009767705.1 Myroides sp. LoEW2-1
GAAATTATACGACCGTTACTCAGGGGACGTGATATTAAGCGTTATTCTTATGAATTCGCTGATTTATATATAATTACAACTTTTCCAAGCTTAAAAATAAATATTGAGCAATATCCTGCTGTAAAAGAGCACCTTATGAGTTTTGGGTATGATAGATTAAAACAAACTGGAGATAAAGGAAGTAGAAAAAAGACTAATAATCAATGGTTTGAAACTCAAGATACGATAGCTTATTGGGAGGATTTTTTTAAACAGAAAATTGTGTATATTGAAATAATGACTGATAATCCAGATGAGGGCTACGACTTTCCTTGTTTTTCTTATGATGAAGAAAATAGTATAGCTTTAAATACTGCATACGTCATGACTGGGGATGTTAAAGAATTAAAGTATATTCTAAGTGTCTTAAATTCAAAATTGGGCAAACAGCTTGTTAAATATTATGTAGTACAATTACAACAAAGGCAATACCGGATGCTAGGTCAATATGTGTCAAATTTTCCAATACCAAAATTAGAAGGTGAAGAATATTACATTTATGACAATTTAGTAACTAAAATTTTAGCAAGGAAGAAGAATAAGGAGGACTTTAAAGATTTGGAAGAAATCATAAAAAATAAGAT